>NZ_JBFTNO010000014.1:0-27322 GCF_056397525.1 Arthrobacter sp. 05L45_2
GTGCTGACGCGGGCGCGTCCGCCCGGCCCCACGGAGTCCGGGAAGGCCGTGGTCCGGTTCGCCCGGCAACTGGAGCTGCTGTCTGCCGACCTCGCCGAGGAGCTGCGGCCGGGCGCCGGGTCACAGCTGGTCCGCCTGACACTGGTCATCAACAGCGACTCCCTGCATACCTGGGCGCTTCCGGGGCTCGCGGCCGTCGCGGGACGGGTCCAGCTCGAAATCCTCCGCGAGGACCAGGATTACTCCCTGGAACTCCTCCGCAGCGGCGCCGCGGCAGCCGCTGTCACGACCACCGCCAAGGCAGCACCCGGCTGTTCCTCCCGGCGGCTCGGCGTGATGCGCTACCTGCCGGTCTGCACGCCGGACTTCGCCGCCCGGTGGTTTCCCGACGGGGTTTCCCCGCACACCCTGGCCGTGGCTCCGGTGATGGTCTTTGACCGCAGGGACGGTCTCCAGGACCGGTACCTGCGGTCGGTGGGCACTCCGGTCCCCCGGCCGCCCCGGCACTTCGTCCCGGCGGCCCATGAGTTTGCCGAAGCCATCCGCTGGGGGATGGGGTGGGGGCTGCTCCCCGAGATTGAAGCCGCCGAGGAACTGCGGGACGGCGCCCTTGTGTCGCTGGATCCTGCAGCCCATGTGGACGTGCCGCTGCATTGGCAGCAGTGGCGGCACGGCTCGGCCGCACTCGACGAAGTCGCGGCGGCGATCCAGGCCGCCGCACGTCCGCTCCGCTGAGCCGGAGACCCGGCGCCGCGGTTTGGCAGGAACTCGACTAGACCTGACCGATTTCCGCCAGCCCCGGTGTCCGTCCACCGGCTAGATTGGCACCATGGCAACAACCGCCGAGACAGGCACCCCCCACCCGGACCACCCCCAGCCGGACAGCACCCACGAAGCAGCCTCACATGCGGCACCCCCGGCCACACCCCCGGCCCCGATCAAGACCGGACAGATCAGCCGGCTCGCATCCTGGCCTACGGTGTGATGTGGTTCGGGGGCTACAACCTGGCCCTCAACGCCGCCGAGCACATGCTCGACGCGGGCACGGCAGCCCTCCTGATCAACGTCAACCCCATCCTCGTCGCCGTGATGGCCGGGATCATCCTGAAGGAAGGCTTCCCGCGCTGGCTGATCATCGGCAGCCTGGTGGCCTTCGGCGGAGTGGCGGTTATTGCCCTGGGATCCGGCCAGCGTTCGACAGCGGATGTCGCCGGAGTGCTGCTGTGCCTGCTCGCCGCAGCCCTCGCGGCGGTCAGCGTAATCGTGCAGAAGCCGGTCCTGCGCAAGTTCCCCGCCGCCCAGGCCACCTGGTTCGGGATTATGGTGGGCGCCGTCTGCTGCCTGCCCTTCAGCGGACAGCTCGTCACCGAAGTGCAGGCCGCACCCCTGTCGGCAACGTTGGGGCTGGTCTATTTGGGCGTCTTCCCCACCGCCATCGCCTTCACCACGTGGGCCTACGCCCTCTCGCTGATCGACGCCGGCCGGCTGGCCGCCACCACCTATCTGGTCCCGGGCACCACCATCCTGATCTCCTGGCTGGTGCTCGGCGAAATTCCCACTGTCTGGGGCCTGGTGGGCGGCGTGATCTGCCTCGCCGGCGTCGCCCTGACCCGGCGCCGCTCCCGGCCCGCCGCGGGCTCGCGGAGCAGGGCCTAAAGTGAGGGGATGACCGGCTCCCTGCCTCCCGGCCTGCCCATTGTGCCCGAGGGCGGCGGCCCCACGGACGACGGCGGCGGCCCGTTCCCGATGTCCGAGGACGAGTTCGAGACCGCGGTGGGCGAGGCCCTGGACCGGATTCCGCACGAACTGGCCCGGACCATGACCAACGTGGCCGTCTTCATCGAGGATGACTACACCCCGCAGCCCGGGGAGGATCCGGACACGGTGCTGCTGGGGCTCTATGAGGGGGTGCCCCTGACCGAGCGGGACTCCTGGTGGGACGCCGGCTCGCTGCCGGACCGGATCACCATCTACCGCCGGCCCATCCTGGASCTCTGCGCCTCCCGSGAGGACGTGGTCGAGGAGGTGACGGTGACCGTGGTCCACGAAGTCGCCCACCATTTCGGCATCAGCGACGAGCGCCTGCACGAACTCGGCTGGGGCTAGCCCCCGGGCTCCTTCTGCAGCCGGATCAGGCGACACGCCCGCCGCAAATCCGGCCAAATGACATTCTTGTTGTTTATGTTACTGATGTGACCTTTGTTGCCAAAGTTGCATTTGGCACGTAGCCTCGTGCCTGCTGGGCGATCCGCAGAGGTGGCATTTTTATGTGCCAATTTCAGACCTCGCTCGTTCCAGCCTGACTGCAGCGAGGTTTTCCATGGCTTGGACCCGACCCGGCGGCAGGGCTGCGGCCCTAGGCACCGCCGTCGTACTGCTTGGTACGCTGGCGCTCCCCGCACAAGCCTCGCCGGCGACGTCCGTTTCCGCCATCCGGGTGCCGGCTACCGAGGATCTCCCCACGCCGGGCGACATCGCTGCCGCGAAATCCAATGAACACGCCACGGCGGACCAGGTGACCCGCATCGACCGCATCCTGGCCGAAGCCTCCGCCGCCAAGGAGACGGGCCTAGCGACCTCGCTCGCTGCCAACAACGCCTACGCGGATGCCCTCGTTGAGCTCGGCATCCGCCGGGACGCCGCGGCGCTGGCCGAGGCAAAAGCCACCGCCGCCGAAGCCGCGCAGGCCAAGGCACGCAAACTGGTCGGCCAACTGGCCGGGGACCTCTACCGCAACGGCGGTATGACGCCTGCACTGGACAGCCTGGTCGGCGGGGACGGCAGGGCCCTCCAGCAGGCCGCGACCCTGGAAGCCCTGGCAGCCAACCGGAGCCGCGCTTTCCAGGAGTCGGAGACGGCTGCGGCCGCGGCACAGTCCGCGAAAGATGCCGCGGCCGACGCTGACCGGGCCGCCGACGACGCCGCCCGTACGGCGGAATCACGCAAGGCCGACGCCGAACGCGCCGACGCGGACCGGCTGAAGGCGGTCTCCGACGCTGCGGCGCAGCGGACGGTCCTGGTCAGCCAACTGGCGACGCTCCGCAACACCACGGTGGCCCTGGAGTCGGCACGGGTGGACGCCCTGGACCGGCAGCGCCAGCAGGCCCAACTGGCCGCGCTGACGGCCGCGCCCGCGTCCGGCGGGCAATCCGCCCCGGACGCACCCCCGGCACAGGCCGGTTCCTCGCCGGCAGCCCCGGACCGGCCGGCCGCCCCCGCGCCGCAGCCGCCCGCAGCAAATACCCCGGCCCCCGTGGCGCCCGTGGCCCCCGAGCCCGCGCCTGCACCCGCTCCCGCGCCCGCTCCTGCTCCTGCACCTGCTCCTGCACCTGCACCTGTTCCCGCTCCTGCCCCCGCCCCCGCTCCCGCGCCTTCGCCGGGCGGCTCTAACGAGGTGGCCATTTCGTCCGCCCTCGGCAAGGTGGGCGCACCGTACTTCTACCTCTACGGCGGGACCGGCGCCCGTGGTTTTGACTGCTCCGGCCTGGTCCAGAACGCCTTCGCGGCCGCCGGGAAGAGCCTGCCACGCACCGCTGCCGAGCAGTTCGCGCAGGCGCCCGTGAAAGTACCCCTGGCTGCGGCCCAACGCGGGGACCTCCTGGTCTGGGGCTCGGCGCCGGGCTTCTACCACGTCGCCATCTACCTTGGCGGGGGCCGGGTGGTCCAGGCGCTGAATCCGGAGAGCGGGATTACCGTGACGGACCTGGCGTCCATGGCCGGGATGCAGCTGTACCCGTACGCCGCCCGGTACTGACCAGCGCGCCGGGACGTCTCCGACGGCCGTCCTAACCGTGGGCGGGCAGTGCGTCTACGAGAGCACGTCCTTCGTCGCGAAGCGGGCGTAAGCGAGGGAGCCGAACACGGCCAGATATGCCCCCTGCAGCAGTGCGTTGGCCCCGAACGAGTCCCACACGACCGGCAGGCGCAGCAGGTCGCCGAAGTCCAGCCAGCGGTGGCTGAAGAGCCACGGATGCAGCCAGTCCAGCTGCGGCAGGGCGTCCGCGACCTGGGACACAACGGCCAGCACCACCGTGGCGGCCATCGCCCCGACGGGCACGTCGGTGAGGGTGGACATAAACAGGCCGATCGCTGAGAGCCCCACGAGGGACACGGCCAGGTAGGCGGCGATCAGGAGCAGCCGCACGAAGGCGTCGGCGGCGCCGATGGTGTCCCCCGACAGCAGGGTCACAGGCCCCACCGGGAACAGTGCGGCCCCGATCCCGGCTCCGACCAGGGCCACGGTCAACGGCGCCACGACGGCGAACACGACGGCGCCCGCATACTTGACCACCAGCAGCCGGACCCGCCCGGCCGGGGCAGCCAGCAGGTACCTGAGGGTCCCGAGCCCAGCCTCGCCGGCCAGGGTGTCGCCCGCCACCACTCCGATGGTGAGGGGCAGGAACAACGGAACAGCCACCAGCATGGCGGTGACGCCGACAAACAGGCCGTTCTGGCTGATCCGGTCCAGGAAAGCCGGGCCTCGTCCGGGCGGCACGGCCGAGGAAAGCCGGACGGCCAGGGCAATCAGCACGGGGATGGCAGCCAGGGCGAGCAGCATGGCCCAKGTCCGGCGCCGGCGGAACAGCACGGCCAGCTCGGAGCCGAGCAGCCGCAGCCCCGGCGTGCGGCGGCCAGCCGGTGCCGCTGCTGGCACTGCTGCAGGCGCGGGTGCCGGTAGCGGTTCCGGCAACGGTTCACTGGGCAACGTCGAACCCCTCCCCCGTCAGCTCCACGAAGCGGTCCTCCAGACTGCCCTGTTCCACGGTGAAGCCGCGCACCCGGACGCCGGCCGCCACGAGGGCGGCCACCATTTCCTCAGGCGCGGGCTGGCCCGCACCGGGCCCGGCCGGCAGCGGCGCCGTCAGCACCTCGCCGACCGCCCCGGAACCCCCGCCGTCGGGATTCCAACCGTCAGCGGTCAGTCCCAGGCCGGCCAGCACCCCGGCAGCAGCGCCGGGGTCGGGGGTGAGCAGGCGGATCCTGGCCCGCCCGGCACGCCGGAGTTCCGGGAGCGGGCCCTGGGCGACCAGCCGGCCGGCGCTCATGATCGCGGCGTGGGTGCAGATCTGTTCCACCTCGGCTAGCAGGTGGCTGGAGACAAAGACAGTGGCCCCGTCCGCGGCGAGGGAACGCACCAGGTGGCGCACCTCGCGAGTGCCCTGCGGGTCCAGGCCGTTGGTTGGCTCGTCCAGCACCAGCAGCTCCCGCGGCGCCAGCAGGGCGTTGGCAATCCCCAGCCGCTGCTTCATGCCCAGCGAATATGCCCGGACTTTTTTGTCCGCCGCGTGGGCCAGGYCCACCCGTTCCAGCGCCGACCGCACCCGGGCCCGGCGCGTCCCCGCCGCGGTTTCCGGGTCAGCGGCGTCGAACCGGGCGAGGTTGGCGGCCCCGGAGAGGAAAGGGTAGAAGGCAGGACCTTCCACCAGCGCCCCGACCCGGGGCAGGACGCTGCGGAGCTGCCGCGGCATGTCCTCGCCCAGGACACGCACTGAGCCGCCCGACGCCGCGGCCAGGCCCAGCATGATCCGGATGGTGGTGGTTTTCCCCGAGCCGTTGGGGCCCAGGAAACCAAAGACGGAACCTTTGGGGACGGCGAGGTCCACGCCGTCGACGGCCAGTTGCCGGCCGAAGCGTTTGCTCAGGCCGCGGGTTTCAATGCTCAGCTCGGTGGATGGCGCGACGGCGGTCACCGGGCGGCGGCCGCGGCCTGGAGCCGATCCAGCGGGACGGA
Organism: Arthrobacter sp. 05L45_2; assembly: GCF_056397525.1. Lineage (NCBI taxonomy): Bacteria > Bacillati > Actinomycetota > Actinomycetes > Micrococcales > Micrococcaceae > Arthrobacter > Arthrobacter sp. 05L45_2. The sequence goes on from NZ_JBFTNO010000014.1 coordinate 5,732, forward strand.
CCCGGCGAACACCCGGCCGTCGTCGAGGATCAGCAAGTTCACCAGTGCACTGGAGAGAAGCCGGCCGCCGGCTACTGGGACCGCCGCCCTGGCCAGCAGGGATGCAGCCGCGCCCGGTCCGCTGGTTTCCGGGGCGCCCGTCTCAGGACCGCCGGATCCGGGGGCGCCCGCCGGCAGTTCGACGACGGATTCCCACCCGGTGCCGGTGACTTTGGCCCGGTTCTTCATCAGTTTGGCGGGCTCTTTGGACATCTTGTTATGGTCCTTCGCGGCCGCGCCGGACCGGTCCTTCGCAGCTCCCGGCTTGTGGTCCGGGACCGGGATCTCCTTGACGGTGGCGCCGGCGGGCGGGCTGAACCGGAAGAGCGCCGGGTCCGGGGTATCCAGGGACAATTTGGTGAAGGCTACGCTGAACGCCGGTTCCGACTGCCCGCGGGAGGTCACCTCGACGCCCAGCGGCATACCGTTTTGGCCGTCCACCGAGATCTCGACGGATTCCAGCAACGTGACCTGTGACCGGGGTTTGAGCACCAGCTGGTACGCCGCGCGCCCGGCCACCTCGGTGTCCGGCCCGACCGTCAACTCGCTGCTGCGGTCCAGTTTGGCAAGCAGCTTGGCCGCCAGCGCATCGGGGGTGGGCATTGCGTCCTTCCCCGGCGCGTGCCGGGTCCCGGCTCCGGCCGGAAGGACCGCGTGCTCGGCGGTGTTGTCCTTGGAGTTGTAGAACCAGACGTCGTTCCCGTGCCGGACGAGGTCGCGCTCGGCGAGCCGGTCCATCACCTGGATGCGGGCGTTGTCCGCCCCGTCCCGGTAGACCCGTGCGGTGTGCGGTGCGGTCAGCAGCTCCAGCCACGCGGTGTCTGCAGTTGCCGTGCCCGGCCCGGATTGGGGAAGTGCCGGGAGCCCCAGGCTGGAGGTCTGTTCCAGGGTTCCCGAGTAGGACGCATCCCGGTGCTGCGCGATCAGGGCGAGCACCTGCTCCGGCGTCTTGGCGGGCAACGGATCCCCGGCGCTGGCGGGCAGGGACCCGGCGAGCGCTCCGGCGGCGATCACGGCAGGAACGGTTGCGGCCGGCAGCCAGCGCAACCAGGTGCGGGTCATAACGACCGCGCTCCAACATGGCAGCTCATAAATCAACAGTACGCCCGGAACGGACGGCTGCGACCGTCAGCGGACAGATTCCTCCGGCGGCCCCGCAGCGGGCCGGCCGGCGGCCGGCGGCGGCTCCGGGACCACGGTTCCGGCGGCGCCGTCGACCGTGACGCGTTGCCCGGTTGTGATCAGCGAGGTGGCGTCGGGGACGCCGACCACGGCCGGGATGCCGTACTCCCGGGCGACGACGGCGCCGTGTGAGTTGGGGCCGCCCATTTCCATCACGAGTCCGCCGGCCGTGAGGAACAACGGGGTCCAGCCCGGGTCGGTGGAGGGTGCCACGAGGATCTCGCCGGGCTCCAGCCGCGCCCCGAGAGGCTCCAGGATCACGCGGGCGGCGCCGCTTACCGTGCCGGCCGAGGCAGGACTGCCCGTCAGCACACCGGGTACTCCTGCCCCTCCCCCGGCAGCGCCGGACTGCACGGCCTCGGGTTCGGTCCCGTCCGAAAGAAGGACCCGGGGGATGTGCCGCCGGCCAAGTTCGTGGTCGTAGGCCTCACGGCGCCGGGCCACCAGCTGGTGCAGCACCTCTCCGGCGAGTGCTGCCCGGACCTCCACCAGGTCGAGGAAAAAGACGTCGTCCGCGGCCCCGATACGGCCCGCCGCCGCCAGGTCGCTGCCGATGGCCTGCAATTGCGCCCGCACCGCCGCGAGCGCTTCAACAATGTGGTACTTCGGGAGTTCGCGCAGGCCGGCGAACATCCGGACGCGCCGGAGCGCAGCGCGCACCAGTGCACCCCGCAGCCTGCTCCGCTGTCCCGCAGCCGCGCTCAGGCGGTCCACCTGCGCCTCGGCCTCGCGCGCAGCCTTGCGGAACTGCCGGTCCGGGGCCTGGTCCGGGTCCTCCAGCCGCAGGTAGTTGGCCAGGACGCCGAGGATGTGCGCCGGGTCGTCGGACCAGCGGGGCATCCCCAGGTCTATCTCGGCCACGGCCCGGTGCCCGTAACGGCCCAGGAAACCGGCCAGCCCGGACTGCACGACGGCGGGCAGGGCGTGTTCGCGGTAGCGCCGGGCGAGCTCCTGCACCCCGGCGCCGGGAGAAGCCTCGGCGAACACGGCGGCCCCGGCGGCATCCTCCCGGATGGCCATGGCGAGGTGCCAGAGGGCCAGGTCCATCTCCGTGGTGACGTTGTCCGGGAGCCCGCGCAGGACCGGCTGCAGCGCCCCCGGCCCGGCGGCGGAGCCCAGCAGCTTCCCGGCGGCGGCCAGCAGGGCAAAGCCCAGCGCCGGCACCGGCAGGATATTGGGCACCACCGGGAACAATTCACGGCCGAGGATGCGCTCCACGTGGTCCAGCCGCTGCTCCGCCGTCGAACCGGCCTGAACCACCAGGGCGGCGCGGAAGCGTTCACCGAACGCCTCCACCCGGCGCAGCGCGGCATTCGGCCGGAACAGCGCCCGGAGCAGGGACGCCGGGACCCGGGCCCGCGCCGCCACGGGGACCACGTGCCTCAGCAGCCGCCACGGGGACCTGCTGGTCACCGAGAACCGCGGGTCATCGAACAAGCCGCGCAGCACCGTGGCGGAACGGGCCTCCATGACGTCAAAGACCCGCGGAACAATAGCCCGCCCGACGCCGCTGCGCGCCACCGCGGTCAGGTCAAAGAACAGCCGCTGCCCGGCCTGGACGTAGGGTGGCGGACCGTCGTGGGGTACCGGCACCTCAAAGTGCGCGGCCCGTGCCACCGACGCGGCGATCAGCCGGAAGCCCGCCAGTCCCATGGGGGTCAGCGGCCGGGTCAGGCCCTGCGCCAGGCTGAAGCACAAGTAGACGCGGGTTCCGTTGTGGACGGCGGCCCGCTCGGGCAGCGGATACAGGGTGGTGATCGGCCGTGACTGCGTCAGCCACACCCCGCCCGCGTCATCGATTGCCCATTCGATGTCCTGCGGGGCACCGAAGTGCAGTTCCGCACGGCGGCCCAGCAGCTCGAGCGCCAGCAGTCCGGCGTCGTYAATGCACGGTTCCGCGCCGGCGGCCGGCTGGACGATCCGCTCGGTGCCGCCGCCCGGCAGCGCCCGGATCGCCACGCCCTTGCTGCCGATGCGGCGCTCCAGGATCCTGCGGGTCGCGCTGTCGACGACGAAGTGGTCCGGGTTGACGGCCCCGGACACCACCGACTCGCCGAGGCCCGGACTGGCATCGATCACCGCCTCGTGCCGGCGGYCGGTGACAGGGTTGGCTGTGAACAGGACGCCGGCCACGGTGGCGTCCACCATCGTCTGGACCACCACGGCCAGCGACACCGTGTCCGGGCTGATCCGGTGGGTGGCGCGGTAGCTCACGGCGCGGTCGGTCCAGAGGGAGGCCCAGCACCGCCGCACGGCGGCCAGGACGTCGTCGGCCCCGACAACGTTCAGGAAGGTGTCCTGCTGCCCGGCGAAGCTGGCGAAGGGAAGGTCTTCGGCGGTGGCCGAGGACCGGACTGCGACGGCGGCGCCCGGTCCCAGCGCGGCGTAGGCGTCGCGGACGGCCCCGGCAATATCGGCCGGCATCTCCGCGGCCAGGACCAGGGCGCGGGCGTCGGCGGCCAGTGCGGCGAGCGCCGGGAGGTCGTCCGGGGCGGCCGCGGCCAGTGCGGCGTGGACGGCGTCCAGGCCGGCGGACGACGTCGCCTGCCGGTACGCCCGGGTGGTCAGGCAGAAGCCCGCCGGGACCGGGAGCCCGGCACGGATCATTTCCCCGAGGTTGGCGCCCTTGCCGCCGACCTCCGGCAGCAGTGCGGCCTGCTCCAGGCCGAGGACCAGCCGGGGCTCCGGCCGCGGCCCGCCGGGAACGGGTGACTGGCCCATCTGCCGCTCCTTCCTTCGCTGCGAAAGCGCCTGTCCCGGGGTGCGGGGCTGTTAGTCCCCGAGCATGGGTCCGAAGCTGGGCCTGTCGGCCAGCCGCGGGTCCTCCCGGTCCGGGACCACCATCACGGGGCCCTTGGCGTGGTGCAGGATGCCGTCGGAGGTGGATCCCAGGAGCATCCCGGCGAATCCGCCGCGGCCGCGGGTGCCCACGACAACCAGCTCGGCGTGCCGGCTGGCCTCGACCAGGATGTCGATCGGGGACCCGTCGACCAGCTGGGTGGTGACCTCCAGCCGCGGGTAGTGGCTCTTGAGCCAGGCGACACCCGCGTCGAGCTGGACCCGGATATCGGCGAACAGGGCTTCGCGGTCCATCGGGGCCGGAACCCAGGCCAGAGAGCCGCTGTACTGCGGGACGGCGCACACCAGGCGCAGCGGCGCGCTGAGGCGTTCGGCCTGGGCCGCGGCCTCGAGGACCGCCACCCGGGCCTGTTCGGAGCCGTCGACGCCCGCCACCACCACGTTTTCAACGAGCTGCCGGCCGGACTTCTCCCGCTCGGCCCGGACGTGTTTGTCGTCAGTGGTCTCGCCCAGCCGGTCACCGCATATCAGCGGCACGGTCACCGTGGGGCATTTGGCGTGGGCGGGCAGTGCGCTGGAGACCGAACCGAGCAGCCGGCCCACAAAACCGCCCCGGCCGCGGGTGCCGAAGACCAGCAGCTCGGCGGTTTCGGTCATCTCCAGCAGGACCCCGGAGGCGTCGCCGTTTTCCACCGAGGCGTCGACTTCAATGTTGTAGCGGGCCACCTTGTCGAGTGCCTGCTTCAGGATGGCTTCTGCGCCCTCGCGGATCACCGAGTCGTCCACCGTGGCGTAGCCGCCGTCCAGGCCGGATGCCGCGAAGACCGGGACGGAGTATGCGGTGACAATATGCAGCGGCCGCTGGCGACGCTCGGCTTCGCGGGCAGCCCACACCAGGGCGCAGTGGCTGTGGTCCGAGCCGTCCACGCCGACCACGATTCCCCGGGGCGCGGGGCGCTCGCCGGGGGCATCGCCCACCGGATCCGGATGCACCTGTTCTCGGGCCATGGGGTCCGCCTCCTCGCGTTACGTGGCTGTGTTGCGGCTATTCTGCCAGATCAGTCCTGCCGCGGGCGCCATCGGGGGCACGGGCAAGGTTTACCCAGTGTTTACACGGCCGGCCGCCGGCACACATACGCGGGGATTCGGGGCCGGAGGGGCTCCGCCGCCCGGCGCGAGGCCGCAAAATCCGCGCGGTTCCGGGGCAAACAAGCACGTCTGATGACCCCCTAGGCACGGCCGACAATCTTGGGTATTCTCTGAGGCATTGCCGAACCGAGATTCGTCTTTCAGATCGCCGACTTCCCTGGGAGCGCGACCGGACGGATTGGCGGAGAGGCGTTCCGGGCACTGGCCCGGGATGACCCATTTTTCGAGGAGGACCCCGGAGTGTCGAGCATGCCTGTGTGCGGCGGAATCGAGCGGACCAACACTGTGGTCATCGGTACGGGTCTGTCCGGTCTGGCGGTCGCCAGTGAGCTGCAGCGCCGCGGCGTCGGCGCCATTGTGGTGGACGGGCTGGACCTGCTCGGGGCCGGGAATCCGGCCAACACCTCATCGCTGCAGCGGTGCGACGCCGCGGACGCCGCGTCCCTGCGCGAGCGCAACGAGATCCTCCGGCACCTGCGCAACTACGCTGCCAGCCACAACCTCGATATCCGCAGCAACGTCCGCGCCCTGCAGCTGGACCACCTGGAGGCCGACGGCGGATTCGCCGCGGACGGATTCAGCGGGTTCCAGGGCGCCGGTTTCGACGCGCCCGGGCTGCCGGGCCCGGCCCAGCAGTGGGCCGTGAGCACCCCCAATGGCGTCCTGTACGCGGACCATCTGGTCCTCACACGCTGCGCGCACAGCCAGTTGCGCCGCATGCTGGCCGAGCTCGGGGTCGCCGCGGGACAAAACCTGATGGCCGCCATGCACGCGCTGGGCATGTACCTCGTGGGGGTCGGCGAGCTGATTACGCCGACGCCGAAGGAAGTCCTGCGTCAGGCCAAGCTGGTGGGGCAGGCGATTTCGGCGAAGGTCCACCCGGAGGGGATGCCGGCGCTGCTGTCCGGCGGGCTGGCCCTGCCGGCCTGAGAGCCCGACTCTTCCGACGCCGGTCGCCGCCCGCTGGCGCCAGCTGCTGCTATCGGCGTCCCTGCGCCTCCGTCAGCTTTTGCTGCTAACGTCCGTCCCGCCGTCGTCGCCGGCAGCGTCAGCCTCGCCGTCGTCGCCGTCCTTCAGGCGCCGCTTCGCCATCAGCCCCAGCGTCACCAGGATGCCGACCGCCACGGCGACGAACAGCACGATGCTCCAGGGGAAGGGTTGGGAGGCGTCGGGCACTTGCGTGGGCGCGATGGTGGTGCCCGGGGGCGCGGTGCCCAGGGTCGGAACCGACCCGCCCGCGGTTCCGGCTCCCGCCGTCGAACCTCCGGCCGCTGCGGTGGCCGTAAACGTGAAGGTACCGTCGATCGGGTGCCCGTCCGAGCTGGCCACCCGCCACTGCACGGTGTAGGCGCCGGCCGGAGCGCCCGACTTGAGCTTCTGCGAGACCACGTTGTCCACGATCTCCGCCGCGCCGTCGGCCCAGTTGGTTCCGCCGGCGTCGTTGACCTTGATCTGGGTGCCGAGCGCCAGGGGATGGTTGCTGAGGGTTAGCGATACCGCGGCCGGCGGAACGGGAACTGTCGCGTTCGCAGCCGGGCTGGTCGACTCAACGGCGTCGTGGGCCGACGCCGGACCGGCACCCAGCAGGGCGGTGCCCAGCAGGACCACCGCCACCGTAAGGAGGCCCAGCAGGGCGCCCGGAAGTTTTCGGATGAAACGCATGGCAGGCCCGCTCCTCGTGTTGGCTTCCTTACAGACTAGGCGAGTTTGGCGGGTGGGCGCCGTCACGCCTAATAGGATTTAGCTAACACCCCTTTTCCCTCCCGGAGGACCAATGCTTAAGCAGGGCTCTGCACTCGACCGGTATTTCAAGATTTCCGAGCGGGGGTCGAACTTCTCCCGCGAGATCCGCGGCGGGTTCGCCACCTTCTTCGCCATGAGCTACATCGTGGTGCTGAACCCGTTGATCCTCTCCGGCCCGGACTCGTCCGGCGGAACCCTGGGCTTCGCGGCCGTGGCCGCCGTGACCGCCTTTGTGGCCGGCATCCTGACCATCCTCATGGGGGCCTGGGCCAAGCACCCCTTCGCGCTGGCCACCGGCCTGGGCGTCAACGCGTTCGTGGCCGTCACGGTCGCCACCAACCCGGGCCTGACCTGGCCGGACATGATGGGCCTGGTGGTCCTCTCCGGCGTCACCATGCTGATCCTGGTGCTGACCGGTTTCCGGACCGCCGTGTTCAAGGCCGTCCCGGAGGGGCTGAAAACGGCGATCGTGGTGGGCATCGGCCTGTTCATCGCCCTGATCGGCCTGGTCAACGCCGGCTTCGTCCGCCGCATCCCCGACGTCGCGGGCACCACCGTCCCGGTGGGCCTCGGCTTTGACGGCAAGCTCCTGGGCTGGCCCACGCTGGTGTTTGTGGTGGGCCTGATCCTGACCATCGCCCTGGTGGTCCGCAAGGTCAAGGGCGCCATCCTGATCGGCATCATCACCTCCACCATCCTGTCCGTGATCCTGGAATTCACCCTGCACATCGGCCCCAGCTTCGACGGCAAGAACTTCAACCCGCAGGGCTGGTCCCTGGTGGCGCCCAAGTTCACCGAGTGGGCCGCCCCGGACCTCTCCCTGATCGGCAAGGCCAACCCGTTCGGCGCCTTCGAGCACCTCGGTGTGGTGGCCGCGACCCTGCTGGCCTTCGTSATCCTGCTGWGCATCTTCTTCGACGCCATGGGCACCATGGTCGGCCTGGCCACCGAGGCCGGGACCATCGACAAGGACGGCAACATCCCCAACGTGGACCGGGTCCTGCAGATCGATGCCCTCGGCGCGATCGTAGGCGGCGGCGCGTCCGTTTCGTCCAACCAGATCTACGTTGAGTCAGGCGCCGGCATCGGCGAAGGCGCCCGCACCGGCCTGGCTTCGATCGTCACAGGCCTGCTGTTCCTGGTTGCCATGTTCTTCACCCCGCTGATCAACCTCGTGCCGTTCGAGGCCGTGGCCCCGGCGCTCGTCGTCGTCGGTTTTATGATGGTCTCCCAGGTCGGCAAGATCGACTGGCAGGACTGGGGCATCGCGATCCCGGCCTTCCTGACCTTCACCCTGATGCCGTTCACCTACTCGATCGCCAACGGCCTCGGCGCCGGGTTCATCTCCTTCGTCGTCATCCGCCTGGTCCAGGGCCGTGCCCGCGAAGTGCACCCGCTGATGTGGGCCGTGGCCGCCGCCTTCCTGCTGTTCTTCGGCATCGGCACCATCGAGGCTGCGCTCGGTATCCACTAGGACCCGGCTTCCGCCTTCCCGCCCGCCGAGTTGGTACTTCGCGGCAGTGTTTCGCCAAAACATCGCTGCGAAGTGCCGACTCGGCGGCGTTTAAGCGTGGTTTCCGGGATTTCGGACACCCCGACGGCGGCGCTGCTGGCTTTCCGGGCCCGGCTGCGGTGAGCTTGGAGCATGCTTTCCGCCGCCCCCCTCACCGATGTCCCGCCGCAGCCCTGGACAGGCAGGTTCGACGGCGACGGCGCTGAACACCGCCGCTGGTGGCAGGCGGTGTCGCCCTGCACCGCGGACCGACTCGCCGCGGCGCGGCCGGCCGTCATCCTCGGCTTCGGCAGCGACGCCGGGGTGCGCCGGAACAAGGGCCGGACCGGGGCGGCGGCCGCGCCGGCCGCCATCCGCGCCGCCCTCGGCCCGCTGGCCTTCCACCTGGACCGGGACGTCCTCGACGCCGGCGACGTCACCGTGGACGGGGACGCCCTGGAGGCCGGGCAGGAGCGGGCGGGCCGCGCCATCACGGGGCTGCTCGACGCCGGTGCACTGCCCGTGGTCCTGGGCGGCGGGCACGAGACCGCGTTCGCCAGCTACCTCGGCGTCGCCGGTTCCGCGGCCGTCCGCGGCGGCGTCCGGTTGGGCGTGCTCAACATGGACGCCCACTTCGACCTCCGCGACGAACCGGTGCCCAGCTCGGGAACCCCGTTCCTCCAGATGGCCCGGGCGGAAGCCGCCGCGGGCAGGGAACTGCAGTACGCCGTCGTCGGAATTTCCGAGCCCAACAACACCCCTGCGCTGTTCCGGACGGCCGCGGAACTCGGGGTGGACTACCTGCTGGACGAGGACTGCGCACCGGACGCTGTGCAGGACTTCGTGGCGGGTTTCCTGGACCGGGTGGACGCCCTGTACCTGACCATCGACCTGGACGTGCTCCCGGCATCCGTGGCGCCCGGCGTCAGCGCCCCGGCCGCGTACGGTGTCCCGCTGCCGGTGATCAGCGCCGTCTGCCGGCAGGTCGCCGCGAGCGGGAAGCTGCTGCACCTTGACGTCGCGGAACTGAACCCGGAGTTCGACGTCGATGGCCGCACCGCCAAGGTCGCAGCCCGGCTGATCAACACCCTCCTGCGCTAACCGCCAGCCCGGGCCAGGCCCGAGAGATCAGGGGATCAGATGGCCGTGTGCGGCGCCTGGCCCTCGTCGCCGTGCTGTTCGACGGCCCGGCGCTGCCGCAGGCGGTCGAGCCGGTTCATCACGGGCGCGGTCGTGGCGCCGTGCAGCACAATCGACAGGGCCACCACCAGCCCCACGAACGCCCAGAGCTGTTCGGCCTGCGCGCTGAAGTTCCCGTGGCCGAGGGCGAAGGCGAGGTAGTAGAGCGAGCCGATGCCGCGGATGCCGAAGAAGGAAATGGCGGTCCGTTCCCGCGGGCCGGTCTTGCCCCGCGCGAGCCCGGCCCAGCCSGCCAGCGGKCGCACCAGCAGCAGGAAGGCCAGCGCCACSAGCACCTCGGCCCAGCCGATGCCGGCCAGCAGGCCGCGGGCGATCGACCCGCCCAGGAGCACCAGGATCACCACGGTCATCAGCCGCTCGAGCTGCTCGACGTAGGAGTGCATCACCCGGTGGAACCCGTGGGTGCGCTCGGCGGCCCGGATGGTGACGGCGCAGACGAAGACCGCCACGAACCCGTAGCCCTCCAGCATCTGCGTCACGCCGTAGGCCAGGAACGTCGCCGCCAGCGCCACGAACCCCTCGGAGTGGTCGGAGAGCCGCACGCTCTCGTGCCGGGCCCCGAAGAAGAGGCGCCCCAGGAGTTTCCCGGTTCCCAGACCCAGCACCACGCCGATCCCGATCCGCCAGAGCACGTCCATGGCGAACCAGTGCCCCAGCCAGTCCGTCGTCCCGGCGCCGGCCAGGCTGATCGCGATGGCCAGGTAGACGAACGGGAACGCCAGGCCGTCGTTCAGGCCGGCCTCGGAGGTCAGACCGAACCGGATCTCGTCCTCGCGCTCGGTTTCCCCTTCCTCGTCGGCCGGCTCCCCCACCTGCACCTCGGAGGCGAGGACCGGGTCGGTCGGGGCGAGCGCGGCGGCCACCAGGAGTGCCGCGCCCAGGCCGAAGCCCAGGAACCAGAGCCCCAGCAGCGTCAGGCCGACGATGCACAGCGGCATGGCCAGGCCGAGCATCCGCCAGGTGGTGGACCACGCCCGGCGGCCGAGCGGACGGTCGAGCGCCAGCCCGGCGCCCATAAGGGAGATGATGACGCACACTTCTGTCAGGTGGGTGACGAATTCCCCGTGTTGCAGCGGGTCGGGGTCCGGCAGTGACGGAATTACGGTGAAGGCCAGCATGCCGGCGCCCAGGAACACCATGGGCATCGAGAGGGGCGCGTTGCGCAGCAGTTTGGGCAGGACAGCCGCGATGAACACGGCAACACCGGCCGCGGCGAAGACAATACTGGGAGCATCGAACATGCGTGCGTTCTCCTTCCGATCCCGGGCGCCGGCCCGGAATGGGTCGGGGCGCCGTTCCAACGGAACGGCGCCCCTCGCCTCAAAACATATACCGCCTTCTGCACACTATCTGCTCAGGGCGGGGACGCCACGCCGGACAGACTAGAATGTAGGGTGGCCAACCGGCCTGATTCTAGGAAAGACCAGTTAATGAACACACACACCATGCAGACCCAGGCCTCTGACGCCACGTCGATCAAGCTCTCGTTTGCCAGCGCCCACGAGGTCCACCACGGCCTCGAGAAGGCCGTCAACACCCTTATCGCGTCGGCCGTCCAGGACCGCCGCTGCGGGATCCGGGTTACCCGCCACGAGCCGGGCGCCTACACGGTAGCGCTCGACGAAACGGTTCCTTTCGGTGAAACCCACGAGGACATCGCCGCCTAGTCTGGCGGCACACGCGAACCAGTTTGGCGGCACACACGAAGGGCCGGTGGGGATACTCCCCCACCGGCCCTTCGTTTTTGCCCGGCCGCGCTGAGCCGCGCTGCTTCGCCGCAGATACCTGCAGGTACCTAGCTGCGCCGCACCTGCACGCCGTCGGACTTCAAAAACAGCTGCGCCTCGGACGGGGTGCCCGGCACCAGCCACAGCACGTTGCCGCTGGATGACACTTCTTCGACTTCCCCGGCCGACAGCACCTGGGCGTGCTTCAGGATTTCCACCCGGTCACCCGCCTTCAGGCTTTTCCAGTCGGAAACCGTGGCGGCGAACGCCGTGCGCCTGGACAGGACAGTCCCGCGTGCTTTCATGAACTTCTACCCCTTTGTAGGTTCCTGCCACAACATCTTTGGTGTGGGCTTACTCATATTTTTACTACACTTCCCGGGCCCCCGCCGACCGTGTCGCCGAACATTTCGGGGGCGCCGGGAAATCCCCGCATGCCGCGTATTTTCTTTGCCGTCAGGCCAGATTTCCGACGGCGGATTCGGCGGCCGCCCGGACCTTCCCGGAGGCGACCAGCACGTCCGCCGCTTCCAGTTCGGGTGACAGGAACCGGTCCGTGCCCGGGCCCTCCACCACGGAGCGCAGCACGTCGATGACGGCGGYGCCGGCCGGGCCCGGGGTGAGCTCSCCGCCGGAGAGCTGKGTSCGGATGTCCAGSGCSCGGGCSGAGGTCACCAGYTCGATCGCGAGGACCCGGCGCAGGTTCTCCACCGCGCGGCGGAGCTTGCGGGCCGCGTGCCAGCCCATGGAGACGTGGTCCTCCTGCATCGCCGAGCTCGGGATCGAGTCCACTGACGCCGGTACGGCCAGCCGCTTGTTGTCCGAGACCAGCCCGGCCTGCGTGTACTGGGCGATCATCAGGCCGGAATCGACGCCGGGATCGGCGGCGAGGAATGCCGGGAGGCCGTGTGAGCGGGCCGGGTCCAGCATCCGGTCGGTGCGGCGCTCGGCGATGGAGCTCAGGTCCGCGACGGCGATGGCCAGGTAGTCCAGGACATAGGCCACCGGGGCGCCGTGGAAGTTGCCGTTGGAGCTGACCCGGCCGTCCGGGAGCACCACGGGGTTGTCGATGGCGGCGGCGAGCTCGCGGGAGGCCACCAGGGCCGCGTGGTCCACGGTGTCGCGGACTGCGCCGGCCACCTGGGGTGCACAGCGGAGCGAGTAGGCGTCCTGGACCTTGGTGTCGTTGATGCGGTGCGAGGCCACAATCGGAGAGTTGGACAGGACCCGCAGCATGTTATCCGCCGAGGCGGCCTGCCCCGGATGCGGCCGGAGCGCGGCGTGCAGCTCGGGCAGGAACACCTGGTCCGTGCCGAGCAGCGCCTCGACGCTGAGCGCGGCGGTGATGTCCGCCGTCGTCAGCAGCTGGCGGAGATCGGCGATGGCCATCAGCAGCATGCCGAGCATGCCCTCGGTGCCGTTAACCAGCGCCAGGCCTTCCTTCTCGGCCAGGGTGACCGGTTCGATCCCGTGCGCGGCGAGGAGCTCGGCGACCGGGCGGGCACCCTTTACGCCGTACAGTTCCCCGTCCGGGCCAGTGGCTTCGCCTTCACCCATAAGGACCAGCGCGCAGTGCGAGAGCGGGGCGAGGTCGCCGGAGCAGCCGAGGGAGCCGAATTCGCGGACCACGGGGGTGATGCCGGCGTTCAGGACGTCCACCATGGTCTGCAGCACCACGGGACGGACCCCGGTGCGGCCGGAGGCGAGGGTCTTGGCGCGCAGGAACATGATGCCGCGGACCACTTCGCGTTCCACGGCCGGGCCCATACCGGCGGCGTGGCTGCGGATGAGCGACTTTTGCAGCTGGGTGCGCAGTTCGCCGGGGATGTGCCGGTTGGCCAGCGCCCCGAAGCCCGTGGAGATGCCGTAGGCGGGGACGTCGCTGTGGGCGAGGTCGTCGATGTGGGCGCGGACCTTCGCGACGGCGTCGAGGGCGTCCTGGGCGATGGTTACGTGCGCGTCGAGGCGGGCGACGGCGACGACGTCCTCGGGGGTCACGCCGCTGGAGCCGAGGGTGACGGTGAGCGGTGAGTGGGTGGTGAGGGTCATTGCGACCTTCCTAAATTTGAGGGTGGGGGCTGGGTTAGCGGGTTTCCAACATGGGGATGCGGACGCCGCGTTCGTTGGCGACCTCGACGGCGCGGTCGTAGCCGGCGTCGGCGTGGCGGATAACGCCCATGCCGGGGTCGTTGGTGAGGAGGCGTTCGAGCTTCTGCGCGGCGAGGTCGGTGCCGTCGGCGACGGAGACCTGGCCGGCGTGGATGGAGCGGCCGATGCCGACGCCGCCGCCATGGTGCAGGGAGACCCAGGTGGCGCCCGAGGCGGTGTTGAGCAGGGCGTTGAGCAACGGCCAGTCGGCGATCGCGTCGGAGCCGTCGGCCATCGCCTCGGTCTCGCGGTACGGGGAGGCGACGGAGCCGGAGTCCAGGTGGTCGCGGCCGATCACGATAGGGGCCTTGACCTTGCCTTCCTTGACCAGCTGGTTGAACAGCAGGCCGGCCTTGGCGCGTTCGCCGTAGCCGAGCCAGCAGATGCGGGCCGGCAGGCCCTCGAATTCAACGCGCTCGCCGGCGGCGTCGATCCAGCGGTGCAGGTGCTTGTTCTCGGGGAAGAGTTCCTTGATGGCCTTGTCCGTGACGGCGATGTCCTCCGGGTCGCCGGAGAGTGCCACCCAGCGGAACGGGCCGAGCCCCTCGCAGAACAGCGGCCGGATGTAGGCCGGGACGAAGCCGGGGAACTCGAATGCACGGTTGTAGCCCCCCTTGCGGGCCTCGTCGCGGATGGAGTTGCCGTAGTCGAAGACCTCGGCCCCGGCGTCCTGGAATTCGACCATGGCCTGGACGTGCTTGGCCATGGACGCCTGGGCCTTCTTGGTGAAGCCCTCGGGATCGGCGGCGGCCTCGCGGTGCCATTCCTCGACGGTGATGCCCTCCGGCAGGTAGCTCAGGGGGTCATGCGCGGAGGTCTGGTCCGTCACGATGTCCACGGTGAGCTCGCTGGCGTTGTGGCGGCGCAGGATTTCGGGGAAGACCTCGGCGGCGTTGCCGACGTAGCCCACGGACCAGCCGCGGCGTTCTTCCTTGGCTTTGAGGACCTTGGCGATCGCGGTGTCGAGGTCGGTCTCGACCTCGTCGAGGTAGCGCTTGCCGGCCCGGCGGCGCAGGCGGGTCTCATCGACGTCGACGATCAGGCAGGCGCCGTCGTTGAGGGTGACGGCGAGCGGCTGGGCGCCGCCCATGCCGCCGCAGCCGCCGGTGAGGGTCAGGGTGCCCGCGAGCGTGCCGTTCTCGTCCCCGGTGAGTTTCCGGGCGATCGCGGCGAAGGTTTCGAAAGTGCCCTGCAGGATGCCCTGGGTGCCGATGTAGATCCAGGAGCCCGCGGTCATCTGGCCGTACATCATGAGGCCCTCGGCCTCGAGGCGGCGGAATTCGGGCCAGTTGGCCCAGTCGCCGACCAGATTGGAGTTGGCCAGCAGTACGCGGGGCGCCCATTCGTTGGTCCGGAAGACACCGACGGGTTTGCCGGACTGGACCAGCAGGGTCTCGTCCTTCTCCAAGGTTTCCAGGGTGCGGGTGATCGCGTCGAACGCCGCCCACGAGCGGACGGCCCGGCCGGTGCCGCCGTAGACCACGAGGTCGTCCGGGCGTTCTGCCACCTCGGGGTCCAGGTTGTTCATCAGCATCCGCAGCGGGGCCTCGGTCTGCCAGCTCTTGGCGCTGAGCGTGGTGCCGCGGGCTGCTTTGACCGGGCGGGCACCGGTGGTGAAATCGGCGGGTGCCATGGTGGCTCCTTCGTATCTGGTGTTCGGGAAGAGGTTCTGTATCAACTAAAGCCTGTCGGCCGCACCGGAAACAGGGGGTTCAAACGGGTACTGTCCGGAATGCCAGACCCGACCGGCCGCGCTAAAGCGCCGGTTCCCGGACCCGGAACGGAGCCTAGTGCGCGCTGGTGGGGCTGGGGCGGCCGTGGATCCGGACGGAGAGGTCATCGGCGACTTTTTTGACCCGCGCGGCGAGGACCGGCCACTGTTCGGCGGGCAGTTTGTCCTCCAGGAATGTGACGGCGACGGCGGCGGTCGGCCAGCCGGTGTGGTCGGTGACGGCGGCTGCGATCGATCCGAATCCCGGGGTCACCTCGCCGTGCTCGGTGGCGTAGCCCCGCTGCCGGACCTGGTCCAGGTGGGAGGACAGCACCGAGTACTTGGTAATGGGCGTTTCCGTCTCATGCCGGGCACTGAAGGCCGCGGCGTTCGGGTACAGCGCCCGGACCTGGGACTTCGGCAGCGCGGCCAGGATGGCCCGGCCGCTGGCGGTGAGGTGGCTGGGCAGCCGGACGCCGACGTCGGTCACGAGGGAGGGCCGGTTCTTGGCCCGCTCCTCCACGATGTAGAGCACGTCCCGGCCGTGCAGCACCGCCAGGTGGGCGCTCTCGCCGATGACATCCACGAGTGTCGCGAGCATCGGCCGGCCCAGCCGCGAGAGCGGTTCCTGCCGGGAGTACGCGGAGCTGAGCTCGAAGGCGCTGATGCCGAGCCCGTAGCGCTGCTCCTCGTGCAGGTGCAGCACAAAACCGTTGGCCTCCATCACCCCCAGCAGGTGGTAGACGCTGGAGCGCGGCAGCCCCAGGGACGTGGCAATGTTCGACGCCGCCATCGGCCCGCGCTTGGAGGCCAGCAGTTTCAGGATGCGCAGCGTGTTCTCGGCCGCTGGCACCTTGGAGGCGGGCCTGGCGGCTGCCGCCTTAGGCTCGACGGCGGGTGCCTCCGCGGGCAGGGTGGTGGTGGTCATGTGGTCCTCTTCAGCATCGGCCGGTGTCCGGTATCCCGTACTTAAGCATGCCTCCGGATGGTGCCAGCCGGGAGGATCCCGTTCGCACGCGTGTCTGGAATCCCAGACAATCCTGCTGCCTGCTGGGCGGAAGGAAGCTCCGCGGCCGGAGCCTCCGGAGCGGGCGCAGCGTCCAAGTATCCCGCGCCGCCGCCCAAGTGGTGCCGGGCAGGGAAGGGGTAAACGTTACTCGTGTGACTGGTGGGACCGGAGCCTAGGGTGGCTGCACGGGGGCACCGGAACGGCGGCGGTCAGGCTGGGGAGCCCGCATCACCCGGGCCGGGCCCCCGCGAAGGATGTCGGTTCGCGGGCAAGGAGCACTCCCATGGGTCATTCACAGACGGCAGGCACGCGGTCTGCGGGACGGCTCGGCCGGGTCCTTGGCCGCGCCGCACACACTCTTCGCGGCGAGCGGGTCCCGTTCCGGATCGGCCAGGTGGTGGTGGGCGACGACCCCTTCAATGGCCGCCGGCAGGGGACCGTGGTGKCGGTCAGGGCACCGTTCGTGGGGCTGCGCATCCCCGGGACACCGGCCGGAACCCTGATGTTCTTCGATTACCGGGACGTGCGGTCCGCCGAATAGGCGGGCAGGCGGGCCCGCCGGGAGGACCGCAAGGCCACCCGGCCACTCCGGCCGCCCCGGCCTTAAGACGGAAGACCCGCCCGGGCAGGAATGCCCGGGCGGGTCTGCAGCCGATCCCTGTTGCGCAGGGTTAGCGGGCGGACCAGCCGCCGTCCATCGTGTAGCTGGCGCCGGTGACCATACCGGCGTCGTTCGAGGCCAGCCACGCCACCAGGGAGGCGACCTCCTCCGGCTCCACCAGGCGCTTGACGGCGGCCTCGGTAAGCATGATCTTGGTCAGCACCTCGGACTCGGGAATGCCGTGTACCTTGGCCTGGTCGGCGATCTGSGMCTCSACCAGCGGGGTGCGGACGTAGCCGGGGTTGATGCAGTTCGAGGTGACCCCGTGGGCGCCGCCTTCCAGGGCCGTGACCTTGCTGAGCCCCTCGAGGCCGTGCTTGGCGGACACGTAGGCCCCCTTGAACGGCGAGGCCCGGAGCCCGTGGACCGAGGAGAGGTTGATGATCCGGCCGAACCCGTTGGCGTACATGTGCGGCAGCGCGGCGCGGATCAGCAGGAACGGCGCTTCCAGCATGAGGGTGATGATGCGGCGGAAGTCGGCCGGATCGAACTCCTCGATCGGGCTGATGCGCTGGATCCCGGCATTGTTGACCAGGATGTCGCAGTCCAGGCTGAGCGTCTGCAGGGCCTCGACGTCGAGCAGGTTGACGGCCCAGGCGGTGCCGCCCACCTCGTCGGCGAGGGCGGTAGCGGCGGCCTCGTCGACGTCGGCGACCACCACCTTCGCTCCCCTTGCCGCGAGGGCGCGGACGCTGGCCGCGCCGATCCCGCCTGCACCGCCGGTGACCAAGGCCTTGCGGCCGTTGAGCGTATTTTCCATTACCCAGCCTTCCAGTTCAGAGATTCAGCGTGATCAGAGTCAAGCACGTCGGGGTGATGCGGGTCAGCGGCTGGCCGCGACGGCCAGGCCTTCGCGTTCGGCGTCGGCCCGGTCAACGTCCTCGAGGGCGACGCCCTTGGTTTCCTTGAGGCTGAGCACGGCCACCGTGGTGATGGCGCACGCGACAACGAGGTAGATGGCGGTGGGCAGCCAGGATCCGGTGTCCTTCAGCCACGCCGTGGCCAGGAGCGGCGCCAGCGAGCCGGCGAAGATCGAGGTGACCTGCGAGCCGAGGGAGACGCCGGCGTAGCGCATCCGGGTGGGGAACAGCTCGGACATCAGGGCGGGCTGGCCGGCGTACATAAAGGCGTGCAGGCACAGGCCGATCGTCACCGCGAGCACGATGATCACCGGGTTGCGGGTGTCGAACATCGGGAACGCGAAGAACGGCCAGGTGGCCCCGGTGATGGCGCCGACCAGGTAGACCGGCTTCCGGCCCCAGCTGTCCACCAGCCGGCCCACCTGCGGGATTACGAGGAAGTGGATAACGTGGGCGATCAGCAGGGCCAGCAGCAGCGAGGAGGTGTCGTACTTGTGGACGGACTTCAGGTAGACGATCGCGAAGCTGACCACGAGGTAGTACATGATGTTCTCGGCGAAGCGGAGGCCCATGGCCTGCAGGATGCCCTTGGGGTACTTGCGGATCACTTCGCGGACCCCGAAGCTCACGGCCTGCTCCTGCTCGAGCTGCGCCTTGGCCTCAAGGAAAATCGGCGACTCGGAGACGTGGGTTCGGATGTAGTAGCCGACGAACACGATCACCGCGGAGAGCCAGAACGCCACGCGCCAGCCCCAGCCGAGGAAGTCGGCGGCGCTCAGGACGTTGGACATGATGAACAGGACCAGGGTGGCCAGCAGGTTGCCGACAGGGACGGCGGCCTGGGGCCAGCTGGACCAGAAACCGCGGGACTCGTTGGGGCTGTGTTCGGCCACGAGCAGCACGGCGCCGCCCCATTCACCGCCGAGCGCAAAGCCCTGGATGAAGCGCAGCGCAACCAGCAGCGCCGGGGCGAGGTAGCCGATGTCGACGAAACCCGGCAGGCAGCCCATCAGGAAGGTGGAGACGCCAATGATGACAATGGTCAGCTGCAGGGTGGGCTTGCGGCCCAGCTTGTCGCCGATCTGGCCGAAGACGACGCCGCCGAGCGGGCGGGCCACGAAACCGACGGCGTAGGTCAGGAAGGCCTGGATGATGCCGTCGAGCTCGTTGCCGGAGGCGGGGAAGAAGTACTTGCCGAACACCAGGGTGGCGGCGGTGGCGTAGAGGAAGAATTCGTACCATTCCACGACGGTGCCAACCATSGATGCGGCGACGATTTTCTTGAGGCCTGCACCCTTGGGGGCTGCGGCGGGGGGTGTTGCGGAGCGTTGGTCTACGCTCATGTCGATCTCCTTAGTGTCCACGATGACACGCGCTGTGATGCACGGCACTGAAAATGGGCTTCATCGAGTATTGCCGCAGATTTAGAGCGGTTCAATGGCCAAAGCGGCACCATGTATGTGCAGAATTGCAGATATGAACGCTAACCCGGATGACCTGCTGGTCCTGCTGGCCGTCTCCCGTTCGGCAAAATTCACGACGGCGGCCCAGGCCCTGGGCCTGAACCACACCACCGTCTCCCGCCGGATCGCGACCCTTGAGAAGGCCCTTGGCGGCCGGGTGCTGTCCCGGGCCGCCGGCGGCTGGGAGCTGACCGAGCTCGGCGCCGCCGCCGTCGCCGTCGCGGAACAGGTGGAGGGCGCGGTGCGGTCGCTCGAGCAGCCCGGAACGACGCCGGACCCGGTCACCGGCGTCGTCCGCATGACGGCCACCGACGGCTTCAGCGCCTATATCGCCGCCCCGGCGGTGGCCCGGCTCCGCCGGCACCACCCCGGGCTCAGCGTCGAAATCATCACGGTGACGCGGCGGGCGTTGCAGCAGCGCTCCGGGCTGGACATCGAGGTGGTGGTCGGCGAGCCACAAGTGCACCGGGCGGAGGCGGCCCGGCTGGGCGAGTACATGCTGGGCATGTACGCCTCGCGCAGCTACCTGGCCGAGTACGGAACCCCGGCCTCGGTGGAGGAGTTGAAGGCGCACCCCCTGGTGTATTTCGTGGACTCCATGCTGCAGGTTGATGACCTCGATGCGCCGCGGCGGCTGGTGCCGACCATGCGGGACGGGCTGAGCTCCACCAACGTGTTTGTCCACGTTGAAGCGACCCGCGCCGGGGCCGGAATCGGCTTCCTGCCGTGCTTCGCCGCGGACCTGCACCCGGACCTGGTCAGACTGCTGCCGGACGAGTTCGCGGAGCGGCTCCCCTACTGGATGGTGCTGCGGCCGGACTCAATGCGCCGGCCGGCAGTGGCCGCCGTCGTCCAGGCCCTGCGTGAGCAGACGGACGCCCACCGCGAAGCGCTCATGGGGCGCGGCGGCTACGCATCGATTGCTCCGTAGGCGCCGTTTTGGGGCGTAAAAAGGGCAGTTACGGAGCAGTCGGCGACGACGGCGTCGGGCCGGGTGCCGCCGGTGCCGTCGCCGGGGACGCCGGGGCTTCGGGGTCGTGGCGGACGGCGGCACCACCGGCGAAGGCCCGGACCTTGGCGTCGTTCCAGATGTGGGCGGGCACAGCGCCGCCCAGCAGGCGCCGGGCCAGGCCCGGGTCCTCGTCGAACGGCAGGTCGCTGCCGGCGATGATCATGTTGCCGTAGCGCCGGCCTTTGAGCATGGCGGGGTCGGCGATGATCATGGTGTGCGCAAAGGCCGCGGCAATGGTGGCGGCGTCCTCGCGGGCGTTGCTCAGGGCCGGGGCGTCGCCGGAGTTCACCACGTAGATCCCGCCCGGGGCCAGGACGTGCCGGGCGTGGGCGGTGAACTCGCTGGTGGTCAGGGGCCGCGGGGTGACGGAGCCGGCGAAGACGTCCCGGATGATGAGGTCCCGCGTTTGTGGCGTGAGGGCCTCGGTCACTTCCCGCGCCTCGCCCACCCGCAGGCGCAGGAGCGGGGCCTTGGGGAGGTCGAACCAGCCGCGGACGTACTCGGCGAGCTTGCCGTCCAGCTCCACCACCACCTGGCGGGCCTCCGGATAGGCAGCATGGAAGTAGCGTGCCAGCGAGCACGCCCCGCCGCCCAGGTGCAGGCCGCGCAGCTTGGGCCGTCCCGCCGGCGGCCAGCGAGATTCCACCAGGGCCGCGATCCAGCGCATGTATTCGAAGTCGAGGAACAGCGGATCGGCGAGGTCGATGTGGGAGCTCATCACGCCGTTGATCCGCAGCAGCCACCCGGTGGAATTGTCCTGGTCCGGGATCAGCTCGCAGTCGCCGGTGTCGATGTAGTAGACGCCCGCGGCGGGACCGTCCGGGCGGGTGCCCTTGGGCGCATCCACCACTCCCGGCGTCGAGGTTCCGGCGTTGCGGCCGGCCGCCCTGCCCCGCTTTGCCATCAGGCGCCCGCCGTTCCGTCCATGCTTCAACCCTAACCGGCRGGAACCCAGCAATTTCAAAATGGACCTTGCAACCAGATGCCAAGCATGCTTACCATCTAAAGGTAATCATGCTTACTATTCGCGTTCGGCGCTGCCGGTGCTCCTCCCCGGCGGCAGATCTACAAGGAAAGAGAGCGACGATGACAGAGAACCAGTGGCCCCAGGACAGCGGCTACGGCACCCCGGGAGCGCCAGCGGGTACCCAGTTCGGCGCGGAGCCGGAGCTGCGGCCAAGCACAACTTTCCCGTCGGCCGCAGGGTCGGCCTCCAAGACGGACACCGCCAAGGACGAGGCCGGCGAAGTGAAGCGGCAGGCCGCCGATTCGGCGCAAAACGTGACCGAGACGGCGAAGGCCGAGGCCGCGAATGTGGCCGGCGAAGTCAAGAGCAACGCCAAGGACCTCCTTAACCAGGCCCGGAGCGATCTCACCGCGCAGGCCGGGACCCAGC
>NZ_JBFTNO010000015.1:0-26459 GCF_056397525.1 Arthrobacter sp. 05L45_2
CTTCAATCTCCGTGCGCCGATCCCCCAGCAGCCGTCCGTCATGCGACTTTCGGCGGTATCGCGGTCTGTTTGCGACCCTATTTGGCGCCGACGCCAAGAATCTAAGGACCCGCTGCCTAGCGGCGCGTGGCGTGTAGCTGAGGCCCGCCAGGCTCCGTGACATGCCTTCCTCCCGGACTGTTTTGATCTCTCTACTCGCCATAGCCGCCGGCTACGCGGTGATCTTCGGAGCCGTGAACCTGCAGCGCCAGACCGAAGGCGGCAGCTTTCATAGGACTGTGGGTCGAATCTGGGTTGTTGCTATGTACGTCGCGGTTCTGACCTCGTTCGGACTCAGGACCATCGAAGGCGGGTCAATTGGCTCCACGCACTCTCGGCGCTGACCGTCTGAACACTGACGGCCAGGACTGCGGGCCATCTCAAAGAAAACATCAAGGCCACCGAAGTTTCATGACCGGAAGCTACTCCGGCCTAATCGGCGCCTTTGTGGGCCTTCTGGCAGTGGCATCGCGCCGCATTTCCCAGCTCGCCATCTATGATCTACCCCTCAGTGGGCTGCTGATCGTGGCCCTCCTCGGCACGGCCGCAATGACACTCTTTGGTATCGCCCAATTCGGCAAGACACAGACGTTCTCAAGCGCTTGAAAAGGGATCCCTAAACGAACGCAAGGGGGACCGCCGGGCCAGATCCGGGTAATACACTCGATGCAAGAAGTCAGCTGAAAGGAAACACGAAATGACCGGAGTTGGTTCGGTATTTAGTCGGGAACCTGGTATCAAGACGTTCTACCTTATTGACGATGCATCTGCCGCAGGGTCCTATGATCTGTTGCAAGATGAAAGGTATTCGACAGTCGTTGATGAACTAATAGCGGGTCGGGATATAAAGGCGATTGAGGTTTACTGCGAGGTTACCGGCGGAAATAYCGCCGAGGGCAAGGCTGCGGTAGACGAATTCCGCTACTTACTCAGCGGGAAGTAGTTGGATTGATTCGAGCCCGGGCGCTTTTCGACAGGCGGCCCGCGACCAACATCACGGCAAACGACGGCGCTGTGCTCAAGCCCCGAGACACGGCCGTCGCCTACCTAGTGGCGGTGCCAGGTAGCCGTGCCGCAAGCCGGTCGTCGAAAGCGCAGCCTGGCAGAAATTCTTCCTTCGGCGCTGTTGCTCGCCTTTAAAGGCACGTTTACCCTGCGCTATGAGATGCACGGTGAAGGTGCCCTAACCGCTACCCTCCGGACCGTCTTTCGTCGGAATTTCTTGGGATCCTCCCGACGGGGCGATTCTCATAACTACGTCTCGAAACCTTTTGGCTGAATCGTTGTATCCGACGTCGGTTATGAGACAGCCATCGGGCAGCCATGACAAAACTCATCCGCATGCACGCGTTTCAACGCGGCAGCAGTCGACCGAGCGGCAGCAGGCAGTTCTTCTGGCCTGAGGAGCACTGCCGGCTGGCCCCCTCCGTTGATCGCGGCGCATCCACCCGCCCCTGCCCATCGGCCGGTCGCGGCAAAGGCATGGGGGCAGCCCGGCGGCTGTCAGACTGGCGGCGCGGCTCAGGCGGGCGCGACCGTGGCCCGGGGCCGGCCGTGCAGGGCGAAGACCGTGAAGGCCAGCGCCGCGAGCGCCGTGACCACCAGCAGGAAGAGCCCGATGGAGTAGCTGTGGGTCGCGGCGTCGTACGTGGCCCCCATGACCAGCGGCGGGAAGTACCCGCCCAGGCCGCCGGCGGCGCTGACCACCCCGCTGATGCTGCCCACCTTCCCGGCCGGGGCCAGCACCCCCACCCAGGCGAACACGCCGCCGGTGCCCAGGCCCAGGGCCGCCGCCATGGCCACGAACGTCAGGCCGGCGGGCACATCGCCGTCGGGCTGCAGGTTCACCACCCAGGCSAGCASGGCGACGCCGGCSAGSGARASCACCACCACGGGCTTGGGGCCGAACCKGTCCGCSAGCACCCCGCCGACCGGCCGCGCCAGCACGGCGGCAAGGGCGAACCCCGCCGTCCGGGCACCGGCGGCGCTCGGATCGAAGCTGTACACGTCCCGCAGGTAGGTGGGCAGATACGTCGCAAAGGACACGAAGCCGCCGAAGACCACGGCGTAGAGGAAACACATCTTCCAGGTGACCGGTGTCTTCGCGGCGTCGAGGAGTTTGGGCAGCACCGGGGCGTAGTTCCGGCTCCAGCCCGGCGCCTCCCGCATCAGGAACCATACGAGCGCCGCCATAACGGCCAGGACCCCGGCGATCAGCAGGTGCGTGGGAAAGTAGCCGATCCAGGCCACAAGCCGCGGGTTCAGGAACGCGGCCAGGGCCGTGCCTCCCATCCCGGCACCGAAAACTCCGGTCGCGAAGCCGCGCCGGGAAGGTTCGTACCAGGCGCTGACGAAGGGGATGCCGACGGCGAACACCGTCCCGGCGATGCCGAGGACCAGGCCCGCGCCGAGCACCAGCGCGAAGGAGCGGATGGTGCCGCCGACGGCCACCAGCAGGATCGGGACAATGGCCGCCAGCAGGACGAAGCTGAACAGGACCCGGCCTCCGTACCGGTCCGTCAGGGCCCCGACGACGATCCGCCCGAGCGAGCCGACGAAGACCGGCATCGCGACCAGGATGCCGGTGGTGGCCGGGTTGAGCTGGAGGTTTTGGGTGTAGAAAGCCCCGAGGGTGGCCACGGAGTTCCACGCCCAGAAGCCGGCCACGGAGGCCGCGGTGGCGAGCACGAGGTTGAGCATCCGGCCGTGCGGGACGGCCGCGGCGGGGTTCGCTGTTCCGGCCACGGGGGCCTCCTTTCGGTGGGGCGGGGACTCGGGCGGGTCCGGTTACCGGTTCCTGGTATCCCGGTCCCGGGTTCCGACGGCGGACCAGCCGCGCCGGGCGGCGGTGCCGGAGGGCCGCGGGGCCCCGGCGCTGTTCCGGCCCCGGGTGCCGCCGGCCGCAACTGGGGCGCGGTCCCGGGACCGGTACACGATGTAGGGGCGGAAGAGGTAGTGGAACGGCGCGGTGAAGGCGTGGACCAAGCGGGTGAACGGCCAGATCACAAAGAGCGCCATGCCCACCAGGGTGTGCAGGTGGAAGGAAAACGGGGCTGCCGCCATCGCCCCAATGTCCGGCTGGAAGATGAACAGCGACCGGAACCACGGGGCCACGGTCTCACGGTAGTTGTGGCCGTGCTCGCCCTCGAACACGCTCGCCAAAGTGGTCCACAGCCCGAACACCAGGGCCGCCGTAAGGACGACGTACATGGTTTTGTCGTTGGTGGTGGTGGCCATAAAAACTGGGCCGGTGGTGCGGCGGCGGTAGATCAGCAGGAGGATGCCGCCCAGTGTGCCCACCCCGGCGATGCCGCCCACCAACAGGGCATTCAAGTGGTAGAACTCCTGGCTCATTCCCACGGCCTGGGTCCACGCCATGGGGATGACCAGGCCGAAGAAGTGCCCGGCGATGACGGCGAGCAGGCCGAAGTGGAACAGCGGCGAGGCGATCCGCAGCAGCCGGGATTCGTAGAGTTGCGAGGAGCGGGTGGTCCAGCCGAACTGGTCGTACTTGTAGCGCCAAACCAGGCCTCCCACCAAAACCACCACCATCACGTACGGCAGGACGCCCCAGAGCACAATGTCCAGGGTGGAAAGTGCGGCTGCCGGGTCGGTCCCGGTCTCGGCTGCGAGCATGGTCAGGCCCCTTTCACGGGCAGCAGGCGCGGGTCGTAAGGGTCCAGGCCCACCGACTCGGCGGGGGGTCCGTAGCCGGCCATCCGCATCACAGCCTGTTCATCCGCGGGCGATTTCCCGGGCAGGGTGGCGCAGATGGCCTGCAGGATCCGGGCGTGCGGGAGCTTGTCACGGAGCAGCCCGAGCCGCAGCATCTCCAGGCTGGCCCGGAACCGGCCCAGCAGGCCGCGGCCGGCGTCGAGGTCCACCAGTGCGGCGAACTCGAGCACCATGGGCAGGTAGTCCGGGAGTTCCCCGTGGGTGTCCACCAGGATGTCGCTTTGCCGGTAGGTCTGCTTGAAGTTCCCCAGCACCTCGCCGCGGTGCCGGGTGTCGCCGTCGGTCCAGTAGGACAGGTGCAGGGCGTGCCGCTTGCCGAGGTCGAACTCGCGGACGTAGTGGGCCTGCACCTCCATCAAGGGCCTCGTTTCCAGCAGGTCCAGCACCTCGGCGAAGTCGGCCACCGCCCCGGGAAACTCGGCGAGTGCGGCCCGCATCAGCGGCACCTTCCCGGTCAGGTCCTCGTCCGGGTAGGACAGGCACCAGGCGGCCGCCAGGTAGACCACCTGCTCGCGGCGGCTCATGGCTGGTCCTCCGCCGCTGCCAGGGTGTCCGGCTCCGGTTCCGGGCCTTTCGGCGGGAAAAGCCCCTGAGGTGCACCCGTCCCGTCCCAGTTCAGCAGGTTAACCCGCCCCCGCAGCGTGGTCTCTCCGGGGGCCGCCCCGGAGGTCTGCCGGTCCCGCAGGGCGTGGAAGGTCTCCACCGCGACGGGCACGGGACGGCCGCTGGCTTCCCCGAAGGGCGAGGAGTCCTGCATGCCGGGGCCGCCGTCGAAGTCCAGCGAGCACCCCATTTCCTCAAGGTCGTGGGCCTGTTCCACGTGCGCCTTGGGAATCACGTACCGCTCGTCGTACTTGGCGATCGCCATCAGCCTGTACATCTCGTACATGCTCTGGCTGTCCATCCCCACGGTTTCGGGGATGGCGTCGTCGGGGTCGTTGCCGAGGCTRATGCCACGCATAAAGGAGCGCATCGCCGCGAGTCTCCGGAGTACCGCGGTGACCCGGTCCGTGTCCCCGGCGGTGAACAGCTCGGCAAGGTATTCCACCGGGATGCGCAGGGCGTCGATGGCGCCGAAGAGGTTGCCGGCGTCCTCACCGTCGTGCCCCTGGTCCCGGAGCAGGTCCACCACCGGCGACAGCGGCGGCACGTACCAGACCATGGGCATGGTCCGGTATTCCGGGTGCAGCGGCAGCGCCACCTTGTAGACCTTCGCGAGGGCGTAGACCGGCGAGCGCCGCGCGGCGTCGATCCAGTCCTCGGGGATGCCCTGCGCCCGCGCCTCGGCCTGCACCGCGGGGTCCTCCGGGTCCAGCAGCACGTCCATCTGGGCGTCGTAGAGTTCCTGCGGGTCGGTGACGGCGGCCGCGGCGGTGACGGCGTCGGCGTCGTACAAAAACAGCCCCAAATACCGCAGCCGGCCCACGCAGGTCTCCGAGCACACCGTCGGCAGCCCCACCTCGACCCGCGGGTAGCAGAAGGTGCACTTCTCGGCTTTCCCGGTCTTGTGGTTGAAGTAGATCTTCTTGTACGGGCAGCCGGTGATGCACTGCCGCCAGCCGCGGCACCGGTCCTGGTCCACCAGCACGATCCCGTCCTCGACGCGTTTGTAGATGGCCCCGGACGGGCAGGAGGCCATGCAGGACGGGTTCAGGCAGTGCTCGCAGATCCGCGGCAGGTAGAACATAAACGTCTGCTCGTAGGCGAACTTGATCTTGTCCTCGGACTCGCGCCGGACCTTTTCCACGATGGGGTCCAGGTGGCCGTGCTCGGCGGAGCCGCCGAGGTCRTCRTCCCAGTTCGCGGACCAGGTGATCTTGGTATCCTCGCCGGTGATCAGGGACTTYGGCCGSGCCACSGGGAAGTCGTCSCCCAGCGGKGCGTCCACGAGGGTTTTGTAATCGTAGGTCCACGGCTCGTAGTAGTCCTTGAGCTCCGGCTGGACCGGGCTGGCGAAGATCCCGAGCATTTTCTTGACCCGGCCGCCGGCTTTGAGCACCAGTTTGCCGCGTTTGTTCAGCACCCAGCCGCCGTGCCACCGCTCCTGGTCCTCGTAGCGGCGCGGATACCCCTGGCCGGGGCGGGTTTCGACGTTGTTGAACCAGACGTACTCGGTGCCGGCCCGGTTGGTCCAGGCCTGTTTGCAGGTCACGGAGCAGGTGTGGCAGCCAATGCACTTGTCCAGGTTCATGACCATGCCCATCTGGGCCATTACACGCATCAGTACTGCACCTCCTGGGACCGGCGCCGGACGGTGGCCACCATGTCCCGCTGGTTTCCGGTGGGGCCAAGGTAGTTGAACGCGTACGCCAGCTGGGCGTAGCCGCCGATCAGGTGCGAGGGTTTGACCAGCAGCCGGGTGACGGAGTTGTGGATGCCGCCGCGCCGTCCGGTGGCCTCGGATTTGGGGACGTCGATGGTGCGTTCCTGCGCGTGGTGGACGTAAACCACCCCGGCGGGCATCCGGTGGCTGACGATCGCCCGGGCCACGAGGACGCCGTTGATGTTCAGGCACTCCACCCAGTCGTTGTCCTTGACCTCGATCGCGGCGGCGTCGGCCGGGCTCATCCAGACCGTGGGTCCGCCGCGGGAGAGCGAGAGCATCAGCAGGTTGTCCTGGTATTCGGAGTGGATGGACCATTTGGAGTGCGGCGTCAGGTAGCGGACCACCACTTCCATGGACCCGTCGCGGCCCAGTTTGGGTTCGCCGAAGAGCCGGTGCATGTCCAGCGGGGGCCGGTAGATCGGCAGGGCCTCGCCGATATCCCGGATCCAGTCGTGGTCCAGGAAGAAGTGCATCCGCCCGGTCAGGGTGTGGAAGGGCTTGAGCCGCTCGATGTTGATGGTGAAGGGYGCGTAGCGCCGGCCGCCGGTCTCCGAGCCCGACCATTCCGGCGAGGTGATGACCGGGACCGGGCCGGCCTGGGTCTGGGCGAAGGTGATGAACTTTTCCTCGGAGCCTTCGGACAGGTCCGCCAGTTTCCGGCCGGTCMGGACTTCCAGATCCTTGAACCCCTGGACGGACAGGGCACCGTTGGTGGTGCCGGAAAAGGCCAGGATGGCTTCGGCCAGCTTCGCGTCGGTGTCCAGCGCCGGCCGGCCGTCGGCGGCGCCGCCGAGCATCACGCCGTTGGCTCGCCGGAGCCGCTCCAACGGGCCGGCGAGTTTGTAGGTGACGTTCTTGACTGTGAAGCCCAGTTTGTCGGCCAGCGGCCCGACGGCGGCCAGCTTGTCCGCGACGGCGGTGTAGTCCCGCTCCACCACGGAGAAAATGGGCATGTTCTGTCCCGGGACCGCCGGGATGGACCTGTCCCGCCAGTCCCGGACCGTCCCGCCGGGCTGGGCGAGCTGGCCGGGGGTATCGTGCTGCAGGGGCACGCTGACCAGGTCTTTGCGGACGCCCAGGTGGGTTTTGGCCTGCCGGGAGAATTCCTCCGCGAGCAGGTGGAAGGTGTCGAAATCCGTTTTGGTTTCCCACGGCGGGTCGATCGCGGGGGTAAAGGCGTGCACAAACGGGTGCATGTCGGTGGAGGAGAGGTCGTTCTTCTCGTACCAGGTGGCCGCGGGGAAAACGACGTCGGAGAGCAGCGTGGTGGAGGTCATCCGGAAATCGGCGGAGACCAGGAGGTCCAGTTTCCCCTCCGGGGCGTGGGCGTGCCATTTCACGTCGCGGGGTTTAAGGACCTCGGCGTTGTCCTCCCCCAGGACGTTGTGGTGGGTGCCCAGCAGGTTCCGCAGGAAGTATTCGTTGCCTTTGGCGGAGGAGCCGAACAGGTTGGAGCGCCACAGCACCAGGGTCCGGGGCCAGTTTTCCGGGGCGTCCACGTCCTCGATCGCGGGGTTCAGGGTGCGGTTCTTGAGGGCCTCCGCGATGTACCCGGGGGTGTCCGCCGCGGTCCCGGCGGCGACGGCGGCCTCGGCCTCGTCCGCGAGGTCCAGCGGGTTCCGGTCGAACTGCGGGTAGAACGGCATCCAGCCGAGCCGGGCGGACTGGGCCATGGCGTCCGCGGTGTGCATGCCGTCCAGGGCGCCGGTGGAGAGCGGGGACTTCAGCGCATCGGCCGAGTAGCCGTCCTGCCGCCACTGGCCGGTGTGCATGTACCAGTAGCCGGTGCCGATCATGGTCCGCGGCGGCCGGGACCAGTCCAGCGCGTTGGCCAGCGAGACCCAGCCGGTGGCGGGGCGGGCCTTTTCCTGCCCGACGTAGTGCGCCCAGCCGCCGCCGTTGCGGCCCAGGCAGCCGGTCAGCATCACGAGCGCCAGGACGGCCCGGTAGGTGGTGTCGCCGTGGAACCACTGGCAGATGCCGGCGCCCATGATGATCATGGACCGGCCCTTGGATTCCTCGGCGTTGCGGGCGAACTCGCGGGCCACCCGGATGCAGGCCTGCGCGGGGACGGAGGTGATCTCCTCCTGCCACGCCGGCGTGTAGGGGGTCCCGGCGTCGTCGTACCCGGCAGCCCAGTCCCCCGGCAGCCCCTCCCGGCCGACGCCGTACTGCGCCAGCATCAGATCGAAGACGGTGGTGGCCAGTTCCCCTTCGAGTTCGACGACGGGTACCCCGCGGCGGAGGACGCTGCCGTTGCCGCCGGCGTCCTCGAAACAGGGCAGCAGGATCTCGGCGCTTTCCCCGGATACCTCGCGGAGGGACAGTGCCGGTTCGATGCCCTCAAGGTCCAGGTTCCATTTGCCCTCGCCGCTGCCGGAGTAGCGGAACCCCATGGAACCGTTGGGGACGGCGGGGCGTCCGGAGGCTTTGTCGAACACAACGGTGCGGAAGGCCGCGTCCTCGGCAAGCGACTCGGCCGGCAGGTCCTGTGCGGTGAGGAACTTGGCCGGGGTGAGGGTGCCGTCCCCGCGCCGTTCCAGCCGGACCAGGAACGGCAGGTCGGTGTACTGCCGGACGTAATCGGTGAAGAAGGGGACCTCGCGGTCGACGAAGAATTCCTTGAGCATCACGTGCCCCATCGCCATGGCCAGCGCGGCGTCGGTTCCGGCCTGGGCGGGCAGCCACTCGTCGGCGAACTTGGTGTTGTCGGCGTAGTCGGGACTGACCGTCACCACCTTGGTGCCGCGGTACCGCACCTCGGCCATCCAGTGCGCGTCGGGGGTGCGGGTGACCGGGACGTTTGAGCCCCACATCATCAGGTACCGCGCGTCCCACCAGTCCCCGGATTCGGGGACGTCGGTCTGGTCCCCGAACACCTGCGGGCTGGCCACCGGAAGGTCGGCGTACCAGTCGTAGAAGGATGTCATCACCCCGCCGATCAGCTGGATGAAGCGGGTGCCCACTGCGTGCGACACCATGGACATCGCCGGGATGGGCGAGAACCCGGCGCAGCGGTCCGGGCCGTAGGTCTTGATGGTGTTGACGTGGGCTGCGGCGGCGATTTCCACGGCTTCCCGCCAGGAGACGCGGACCAGGCCGCCCTTGCCGCGGGCCTGCTGGTAGCGGCGGCGTTTCTCCGGGTCCCCGGCGACGTCCGCGAAGGCGAGCACGGGGTCGCCCAGCCGGGCTTTGGCCTCCCGGTACATTTCGACGAGCACGCCGCGGGCGTAGGGGAAGCGGACCCGGGTGGGTGAGTAGGTGTACCAGGAGAAGGCCGCCCCTCGAGGGCAACCCCGGGGCTCGTATTCGGGACTGTCTGGGCCGACGGAGGGGTAGTCGGTCTGCTGGGATTCCCAGGTGATGATGCCGTCCTTGACGTACACCTTCCAGGAGCAGGAGCCGGTGCAGTTCACCCCGTGTGTGGAGCGGACCACCTTGTCG
Organism: Arthrobacter sp. 05L45_2; assembly: GCF_056397525.1. Lineage (NCBI taxonomy): Bacteria > Bacillati > Actinomycetota > Actinomycetes > Micrococcales > Micrococcaceae > Arthrobacter > Arthrobacter sp. 05L45_2. Next base: position 9,545 of record NZ_JBFTNO010000015.1, read on the forward strand.
TGGCTCCAGCGGTCCCGGTAGAAGATGTCGCCCTTGCGGCCRCCTTCCCGGAACACCGCCCTGCCGTCCGCGGTCTGGTCCCACTTCGTGAAGAAACGGCCCAGCTTCAACATTGCATCCGAGGCGGGTCCGTCCAACCCCGCGGCGCCTTCGGCAGTCATGCCCCCAAGCTAGGGGCCACCTATCGGCTTCGATAGGGCCTTACGGCACTGGGGGTCCCGGGGCGTGCGGGCCGCATGAGACCCGCTGCGAGGGCCTAGGCGAAGGGTTCGAGTTCGACGCCGGCCTTCTCCAGGGCGGCGCGGATCGCGGCGGCCACCTCGACCGACCCGGGGGTGTCCCCGTGCAGGCAGATAGAGTGCGGCGTGCGGGTGACCACGGTGCCGTCGACCGCGAGGACTTCGCCCTTGAGGGCCAGCCGGAGCGCCCGTTCGACGATCTCGTCGGGATCCTCAATGACGGATTCCTCCTCCTGGCGCGGCACGAGGCTGCCGTCCGGGAGGTACGCGCGGTCGGCGAAGGCCTCATGGAACACCGGGTTCCCGGCGTCCCGGGCGATGCCCAGCAGCGCCGAGCCTTCCAGGCCGAGGATGGGCAGTCCCGGGTCGTAGGCCTGGATGGCGGCGACGACGGCGGATGCCTGTTCGGTGTCGTGCGCCGTGCGGTCGTAGAGGCCGCCGTGCACCTTGACGTAGTCCACCGAGGCACCCACGGCATGGGCCACGCCGTCGAGCGCGCCCAGCTGGTAGAGCACGGCGCCGAAGAGGTCGTCGAAAGTCATGTCCAGGGAGCGCATGCCGAAGCCGGCGAGGTCGGGGTAGCCCAGGTGGGCGCCGACCCGAACATCGAGTTCGTAGGCGGAGCGGCAGGTGTCCAGCATCGTCACGGGGTCCCCGGCGTGCAGGCCGCACGCGACGCTGGCGCTGGTGACCAGCCGGAACATCGCGGCGTCGTCGCCCATGGTCCAGGAGCCGAAGGACTCCCCAAGGTCAGCGTTAAGATCCAAGGGTTTCGCCTTCCACTACTGGCCCGGCGTCGGCTGTCCCGGTGCCGGGTTTCAGCTCTCCGGGGATGGTCTCCGGCATGGGGCCGAAGGCTTCCTTGGCGTTCTCGACGACGGCGCGCCCCATCATCCGGTTGCCGACGCCGCCCACCACTGCGCCGACGCCAAAGGGCAGCGCCCGGCCCAGCAGCGCGGTGCCCTGGCGCTTGAGCAGGTTCTGCAGGAAGGCCCGCTGGATCCGCTCCCGGACCGACCCGAACCCGATCATCGGCGCACGGCGGGCGAAGAGGGTTCCCCAGGCCTGGGTGGGTCCGCGGCCCTGGCCGGCAGCCTGCCCGCTGAGCGAACTCAGCAGSGCCGTGCCTTCYTCGCCGAGCATGATGGCCATCACCACGGTGCTGGCCTTTTCCGGGTCGACCATCCGCACCCCGTGCAGCTCGGCCAGCGAGGTGGCGAACAGGGCGGTGGCTTCGAGGAATCCGACGGTGGCGGCAGCGGAGAGGCCAAGGGCGGCCACGGTGCCGACGCCGGGGATCACGGCAGAGCCGCCCACGAGGGCGCCGCCGCCGGTGACGGCGGTCAGGTAGTTGCGTTCCAGGATGGCGGCGAGCTGCGCCGCGGTGGCGTGCGGGTGTTTCCGCTGCAGCCGGCGCAGGTTCGCCAGCACCAGCGGCCGCTGGATTTCTACGGCGCGCAGGAGCATGTTGTGGACGCCGGGCTTGGGCTTGCCGTCGGCGTCGAACATGGCGCTGTGGGCGGTCTTCTGGGCAATTTTCATTGCCGGGTTGCTGCGCTTGGCCATCATCGCCTCTCGTGAACCATAAGGGTGCTGAACATTGTCCAGCATTAACTCTAGGCCACACACCATCCGGCCGCTCCGGGACGGCGGCCCCGGGCCCCCGCCGTCGGGCTACGCCGCTAAAGCACCCAGGATTCGGCGAGGGCCAGGAACGCCGAGGACGACGGGCCCAGCGGGCCCGGGCAGACCGCCGGGGCGCCCGGCCATTCCACCCCGAATTCCACGAGCCGGCCGGTGCTGCAGGGCAGGTAGACGTTGCTGAGGGCGGCGCTGCCGGCCCCGAGCTGGAAGTCCGGCGCCGCGAACTTCCTCCGGTCAAGGACGCCGGTGATGGCCAGTTCCGCCTTGGCCCCTGTGGCGCGGAAGCCGGTGGCGGGATCCACCACCACGGTGAACTCGTCGTGGGTGTGGCTGATCCCGGTCAGCGGAAAGCGGGCCGCCTCCGGGAAGAAGCGGGTGAGCTCGGTGGCCAGGGTTTCCGCGAGGGCTGCGTTGGGGCCGTAGCTGCGCCAGCCCTGCAGGGTGGCCACCAGCAGGGCGTTGCCGGCACCCCAGCGCGACCAGTCGGCCTGCCAGAATGTCGCGAAGCAGCTGGCGGCCTCCCCCGGAAGCTGGGCGCCGCCGGCATCCGCCGGGTGCAGCGCCAGCCCGGCGTTGATCCCCACAAAGGCAAGGCTGCGCCGCGCCGGTGCGGTGGCCGTGTTCTCCATGAGAGGAGCCTAACGGGACGGCGCCGCTCCCACCCGCTGGACACGGACGGCGCCGCCGCGGCGGCTAGTTGACGGCGCGCACCACCGGGATGGACGCCGTCGCCGGCCCCGGGAACACTGTGGGTTCGGGGCTCGCGACGGCGTGCAGGGGCACCGTCACGGGGTCGCTGCCCACCGTGAACCGTTCGCCGCGCACCTCGATCTCGAGCGGGGCACCCTCGCGGGTGGTCAGCCGGATTGCGGCGTGGTCCAGTTCGACCCGCAGCAGGCCGCCGCGGAGCTTGAGGTGGAAGGCTAACCCGTCCCATTCGGCGGGCAGCCTCGGATCGAAGTACGGCACCTCACCCTGGTCTCGCAGGCCCGCGAACCCGCTGACCAGCGAGCTCCAGACCCCGCCGGTGGAGGCGATGTGGACGCCGTCGATCGTGTTGCCGTGGGTGTCGTCCAGGTCGATGAACACGGCGTGGGTGAAGTGGTCCAGCGCGGCCTGGCCGTAGCCGACCTCGGCCGCCATGATGCCCTGCACGCAGGCAGACAGGGTGGAGTCTCCGGTGGTGATGGGGTCGTAGAAGTCGAAGGCTCGGCGCTTCTCCTCGGCCGTGAAGTCCTGCCACTGCAGGAACATCGCCAGGACCGTGTCCGCCTGCTTGAGGACCTGGTGCCGGTAGATCACCAGCGGGTGGAAATGCAGCAGCAGCGGGTACTTGGACCGCGGCGTGTCCCAGTCCCACGGCTCCAGGGTCATGAAGTCGTTGTCCTGGGAGTGGACCTGGAGGTCCTCGTCGAACGGGACGTGCATCCGGTTCGCGGCCTGTTCCCAGAGCTCCCGTTCGGCCGGGTCGATCCCCGGGTGGTCCAGCGCCGCGGCCGTGCGCAGGTTAAAGCGGGCCATAACGTTGGTGTACAGGTTGTCGTTGACGACGGCGGTGTATTCGTCCGGGCCCGTGACGCCATGGATGTGGAACAGCCCGTCCTTGCCAAAGAAGCCCAGGGAGGCCCACATCCGGGCCGTCTCGATCAGCAGGTCGGCGCCGAGGGTTTCCTTGAACTCCGCGTCCCCGCTGGCCCAGATGAAGCGGTTGGTGGCGAAGGCGATGGCGGCAGCGATATGGAACTGTGCCGTGCCGGCGGCGTAGTAGGCGCTGGCTTCCAGGCCGTTGATGGTGCGCCAGGGGAACAGGGCGCCGTCCACACTGAGCTCCTTGGCGCGGACCCTCGCTTCGGGCAGCAGCTCGTGGCGGAACTCAAGGACCTGCCGGGCGTTGCCCGGGTTGGTGTAGGTCAGGTAGGGCAGCAGGTACACCTCCTGGTCCCAGAAGTAGTGCCCGTCATAGCCGGAGCCGGACACGCCCTTGGCCGGGATGCCGGCCACGTCGGCGCACGCCGTGGCCTGGGCCAGCTGGAAGAGGTTCCAGCGGATGGCCTGCTGGAGTTCGTCCTGGCCGCCCACCACAATGTCGCTGGTGGTCCAGTAGTCGCGGTAGTGCGCCGCGCTTTCGGCGAAGATCTCGGCCACCGGCAGCAGGGACCGTTCGGCGGTGTCGGCCAGGTCCTCGTCCGCTGAGCGTCCCACCGCGTAGCTGACGCTCTTCTCCAGGAGGAACGGCACCTCCGGGCTGACGGCCAGGACGTAGCGGACACTGCTGTCGTCCTGGTCCGTCTGGGTGTCGAAGGGCTGCACGCCGGCGGAGGTCCAGTGATCCACGGCCATGCCGAGCCGCTGCTTGGACTCGGCCGCTTCCCAGGCGAGGCGGAGCGAGCCGTCGGAGCCGTCCAGCCGCAGCGGAAGCAGCACGCGGCCGGCGTGGCGGCCTGCGCGGCGGGGATCGTGCGCGGAGTGGTCCTCCACCGGCTGGTCCTGCCGGTTGACCACGGCCGAGGTCACATCCGCGGAGATGTCCCGGTCGGCGGCGACCTCAAGGGAGATGCCCAGGGCGCCGCGGGCCTGATAGCTCACCGCACGCCGTTCCGTGGTGGTCACCGTGGCGCCGGAGCGGCACTGCCAGACGATCCGGCATTCGTAGACGCCGGTGGCAAAGTCCACGCTGCGCCGGTAGTCCAGCACGGTTGATTCCTCGAGGCTGAGCATCTCGCCGTCGATGACCACCACAAAGTTGTTGGCGTCCGGGACGTAGAGGATGCGCTGGCCGGTGCGGGCAAATCCGTACGCGTTTTCCGCGTGCTTGATGTCCCAGATCTCGTGGAAGCCGTTGATGAAGCTGCCCGGAAGTTCGGCGTCGGCGGCGGCCCAGTGGGCGCCGCGGATGCCGAGGTGGCCGTTGCCCAGGCTGAACAGGGTCTCCAGCGTTCCGGCGTTGCCCGGCAGGTGGACGGTTTCCACGAGCTGCCAGGGGTCATTGGGGAACCTGGCGCGGTCCGAGGTGATGAGAGCCATGGTTGGGGTCCTTTGGCGGTGACGGTTGTGCGGGTAGGTGCGGGTGGGTGTTGCCGGTGATCTGGCGGGCTAGAGCAGCTCGGCCAGGTCGTTGACCACGAGGGTGGCGCCGGCGTCGAGCAGGGTCTTCCGCCCGGCTCCGCGGTCCACGCCGATGACCGAGTGGAAGCTCCCCGCGCTTCCAGCCTGGACACCGGAGACGGCATCTTCGACGACGACGCATTCCTCGCTGGGAAGCCCCAGCAGCCGCGCCGCGTACTGGTAGGTGTCCGGGTTCGGCTTGCCGGGCAGGCCTTCGGATACCGCGACGACGCCGTCCACCACCACCGGGAAGTAGTCCGACAGGCCGGCGGCCTTGAGCACCGGGACGGCATTCCGGGAGGAGGAGACGACGGCGAGTTTCAGGCCGCGCTGGAGCGCCGCTTCAATGAAGCGCAGCGAGCCCTCGTAGGGCTGCACTCCGCCGGCGGCAACGATGTCGTTGAAGACCTTGTTCTTGCGGTTGCCAAGGCCGTGCACGGTGTCGTGCGCGGGGTCGTCATCCGTCGGGCCCTCGGGCAGCACAATGCCGCGCGAGGCCAGGAAGTCACGGACGCCGTCGAAACGCGGTTTGCCGTCGATGTGGTCGAAGTAGTCGCTCTCGCGGTAGCCCTGCGCTTCCGGGACGGTGGCGAGGAAGCCGTCGAAGAGTTCCTGCCAGGCGCGTTCGTGCACCACCGCGGTGGGGGTCAGGACGCCGTCGAGGTCGAACAGGATGGCGGTGGCGCCGGCCAGCACGTCGGCCGTGCCGGGGGCGCTGTTGGAAATCTCAGTCATGGGGCGGAGGTCCTTTCAGACGGTCGCATGGATCGTGTGTGGGAAATGATGGGCGGGGCCGCCGGGGCGGGGCGGCCGGTGGCCGGTGGAGGCTGCGTTGCCGGGCTTGCGGGTTTCTGCCGGGACCGGCTGCGGACGACGGCGGTCCTGCTGCCGGGCCGGGGTCCCGGCCCGGGTCACGGCCGGGAGTCCGGGATGCCGGAGCGGGCCGGCGGTCCGGGCTGGCGGAGATCAGCGTCGGCGTCGGGTACTCCTGCGCTCGATCAGCTTGGTCTCCAGCAGGTGCGTGGCCGGCGGATTCGGCAGCCCGGACCGGTGGAGCCGTTCGATCAGCAGGTTGGCTGCGAAGGCCCCCTGGTCGGCCACCGGCTGCGCGATGGTCGTCAGCCCGAGGAACCAGCTCATTTGATGGTCGTCTATACCAATGATGGAGACGTTTTTCGGTGCTGACAAACCGAGATCCCGCAGGGCCATGAGCGCGCCAAACGCGGTTTCGTCGCAGCCGGCGAACACCGCGGAGGGCATCCGGCGGTTTTCGATCAATTCCGTCATGGCCCGACGCCCGCCCTCGATGCTGGATTCGGCGTCGAGCACCAGGTCCGGATCCACGGTGAGCTCGTGCTCCGCCAGGGCCCGCTCGAATCCGCGCCGCCGGGCATCGGCCGTGTCCACGGACCGCTCCCCCGGTTCCCGTCCGGCCAGCATTGCCAGGTCCCAGTGACCCAGGCCGAGCAGGTGCCCGGTGGCCCGGCGCGCCGCTTCTTCGTTGTCGATTCCCACGTTGTCCCACGGGACGCGGTTCATGCCGACGCTCGCGACGGCGAGGCCGGAGGCTTCCAGCGCGGCGATCTCATCGGCGTCGAGGGCCACATTGAGCAGCAGAACCCCGTCGACGCGCTGGGCGAGCCCGGCCAGGTCGCCGAAGATCTTGCGCTGCACACTGGGCCGGTTGCGGAGGCTGATGAGCACGGTGTCGAAGCCGCTGTCCGCGAACACTTCCTCGGCGGCCTCGACGGCCTGCGCGAAGAACCACGCGGTGGCGGTAGGGGCGATGATGGCCACGGCACCGGTGGTTCCCCCGGCGAGCCTTGCAGCGGCGGAGGATGCCTTGTAGCCGAGCTTGGCGGCGGCGTCGGCGACCTTGGCCTGTGCCTGTTCGGACACGTTGGGCAAGTCCCGGAGGGCGCGGGAGACGGTGCAGATGGAAAGCCCGGAGAGGGCGGCGACGTCCTGGATTGTCACGCGTGGAGCCTTAGCCATGCGACACGGGCCTGGACCTTTCTTCCCCCTGGAGTAGTGGGCCGGATCAAAATGGCCAAAGTAAACTGTAAACGCTTATAAATTCGCTTCGCAAGTGGTGGCGGCCGTTCCCGGGGTGAATTCTTTTGGGGCCAGCGGGCCCGGGTTCGCGCGGCCCGCCGGCCCGACTGCTGGGGCGGCGCGGGAGCTCAGACTGCTGGGACGGAGCGGGAGCTCAGCCCAGTACGTAGTGGCGCAGGAACGCGCCGACGTCCACGAGTTCGGCACGGGAGATCGAATGCCCCATCCCGGGGTAGCTGCGGGCCGTGAGCTGGGTGTTCAGGTCCAGCCACTCCTTGGTGTGCGCGGTGGCGTCGTCGTTAATCACCGGATCGTTCTTGTCCCGGCCCCAAAAGAACGGCGGCCGCGTGCTGAACGATTCGCTCATCGCCAGCAGCTCGTTGTCCAGCACAAAGCCGGACAGCCCGACGACGGCGCGGAATCCCTCCGGCCTGAGCCGCAGCAGGGTGCTCGCCATGGCCATGCCCTGGGAATAGCCGAGCAGGGTCACGCTGCTGTGCCGGGCCTTGACGCCGTCGATCCAGCTGAAGACGGAGTTCGTCGCAGTGATGACGTCGGCAAAGTCGTGGGTGAGAAAGTAGTCCAGCAGGAACCAGCCGTAGTCGTCGCCGATCACCTTGGGTCCGCGCAGGGCCGCGCAGGTGAACTGCGGCGGGAGGCTGGGGAAGAGCTCCGCCATCCGGGTTTCGTCCGTGCCGTAACCGTGCAGCATCACCAGCAGCGGGGTCCCCGCCCGTTCGGGCTCCGGCTTCGACCAGATGACAGTGTCCATGCGGCAAGCCTAGCCAGCGGCAGGACCGGGCGCCGGAATGCCGGAGCCGGCGGGCCGCCGGGGCTCGAAGCACCCCGTCCCCGTCGCGCCGGCACCCCGATTACGCCCGGTTTTCCGGCGAGGCGGGGCCAAAATCGTTGAAACGACACGTACCGGGCTGTAGCGTGACGCTCGTCAGCATGCTTAGCACCACCTATCGGTCCTGACCGGACATCAAGGAGCAAGTCATGAGAATCGGTTCCTCCATCTTCCTCATCGCCATCGGCGCCATCCTCGCCTGGGCCATCTCGCCAGGATTGATTCCCAATGTGGACCAGACCATGATCGGCTACATCCTTATGGTGGTCGGCGTCATCGGGCTTGTCGCGTCGCTGATCCTCGCTTCGCCGGGCCGCAGCCGCACCCGCCGCGTGAGCGAAACCCGCTCCGTCGTCGACCCCAACACCGGCGAGACCATCACCCGCAACGAGAGCCGCGACGCCGGCATCTGATCCGCCGCGCTTTCACGCCAGGCTGGCGGCTCCGGCCGCAAACACACCTCGAACTGACCCGCACGCCGGGCCGGACCAGCAAGGTCCGGCCCGGCGTCCGGCGCTTAACGGACCCCGCGAAACCAACCAGCACCTTCCCGCGGCATCGCGAGCTCACGGGCCCGATCCCGGGATGGACATGCCCATCTCCCGGCACAAAGGCTGGACATAACCCATATATGTCCACCCCCTAGGCCAACCAATGGACATGCCCATCCCGGCCGGCCTCTAGAAACGGACATGTCCATCCGGCTGTCCCAAGGAACCGACATGTCCATCGGGCGGCGCGGAGATTGAGCATGTTCATTGCTGCGGGCCGGGAATGCGCATGTCCGCAGGCCAGGGATGCGTATGCCCGAGGAGTGCGCCGAAGGATGGACATGCCCATCTCTCGTCACGACGGTTGGACATAGCCCGTATATGCCCACTCCTCGGGCCAAACAATGGGCATGTCCATCCCGGTTCGCCCCGAGGAATCGACATGTCCATCGGTCGGCGCGGAGAACGGGCATGTCSATTGCTGCGGGCCGAAGAATGGGCATGTCCGCAGCCCAGGATGTGCATGCCCAAGGGGTGGGCCGAACGATGGGCATGTCCATCCCGGCACCCCACGGATGGGCATGTCCGTCCGGCGCGGAGGGGCCCGTTCTGTGTTCCTGTTGTTTTTCATTGACAAAGCCACAAGAACACAGATAAAGTCAATCAATTCCACTTAGCTGTGATGGGGGTCACCGAAGCCGGGCGGAAGGAGCAGCATCCGAACCAGCATTCGCAGTAACCGTCGCAATGGAGGGCACGTGTTCGCCGAGGAACGCCAGCAATTGATCGTGGAGCTCGTCGCTGCCAGCGGCCGGGCCAGCGTCACGGACCTCGCCGAGCGTTTTAGCATCACCACGGAGACGGTCCGCCGCGACCTGGCCGCCCTTGAGATCGCCGGCACTGTCCGCCGGGTCCATGGCGGCGCGGTGTCACCCGAGCGGATCAGCACCACCGAGGAAAGCATCACCGAGCGCACCATCCAGCGGCCGTCCGAGAAGACCCGGATCGCCCAGGCCGCCCTCGCGCTTATCCCGCAGGGCCGCTCCGGCAGCATCCTCATCGACGCCGGCTCCACCACCGAAGTCCTCGCGGAACTCCTTGCGGCCCGCACGGCCGGCGGCCGCTCGACAACAGGCACGGCAGCAGCCGCCGGAACCACGGCGCCCGCATCAACCCAGTCCCCCGGCGACGGCGAGCTCGTGGTCATCACCCACGCCCTGCCCATCGCGGGGAAGCTTTCCGGCGAGGCGGGGATCGGGCTGCACCTGTTGGGCGGGAAGGTCCGCGGGCTGACCCAGGCCGCCGTTGGGCAGTCCACCGTGGAAGCCGCCCGCCGGATCCGGCCCGACATCGCCTTCGTCGGCACCAACGGCATCTCCGCAACCTTTGGACTCAGCACACCCGATCCTGAAGAAGCAGCCGTCAAGGCCGCCTTCGTCCAATCAGCCCGCCGCATTGTGGTGCTGGCCGATTCCACCAAGCTGGACGCTGAAACGCTGGTCCAGTTCGCCTCCCTGAARGATCTGGACACCGTGATTACAGACTCCCAACCGAGCCCGGACCTCGCCGCGGCACTCGCGGACGCCGGAGTGGAGGTGGTGGTCGTATGATCGTCACCTTTACGGCCAACCCCAGCCTGGACCGCACCGTGGCCCTGCCCGGACCGCTGCTCCGGGGCGAAGTCCAGCGCGCCGTTTCCGTCCGGCAGGAGTCCGGCGGCAAGGGCGTCAACGTCTCCCGCGCCCTGGTCGCCTCCGGCCTGAAAACCATCGCCGTGCTTCCGGGCGCGGAGGCGGACCCGGTGCTGGCCGGGCTGCGGGACACAGAGGTACCGTTCGCGGCCCTGCCCATCGGGGAGCCGCTGCGCAGCAACGTGGCCCTCACCGAGCCGGGCGGCGTGACCACCAAGGTCAACGAGCCCGGGCCGGTGCTGAGCGGGGAACAGCAGGAGGCCCTGATCGGGCTGTTGCTGGATTCCTCCCGCGGCGCCAGCTGGGTTGTCCTGGCCGGTTCCCTCCCGCCGGGTGTTCCGGCCGACTTTTACGCCACCGTGACCCGGCGGCTGCGTTCCCTGCACGACGGCTCAGAGGCACCCCTCGTCGCCGTCGACTCCTCCGGCGAACCCCTCGCCGCCGCGGTCTCCGGGGACGCCCCGGGGAAACCGGACCTGCTCAAGCCCAATGCCGAGGAACTGGTGGAACTGGCTGCCGCAGCCGGCTTCGCCACCAATAAGTCCGCCGAGGAACTCGAGGCTGACCCGGAGGCTGCCGCGGCGGCCGCCGGCGCCCTCGTCCGTTCCGGAGTGGGCGCCGTACTCGCAACCCTTGGTTCCAAGGGTGCGGTGCTTGTGACGGCCGACGGTGCGTGGCTCGCCACGCACCCGCCGGTCAAGGCGGTCAGCACGGTCGGCGCCGGCGATTCGTCGCTTGCCGGCTACCTGCTCGCCGCCAGCCAGGGCGCCGCCCCGGCCGATTGCCTGCGTCAGGCGGTGGCCCATGGTGCCGCCGCTGCTTCCCTGCCCGGGTCCACCGTCCCGGCAGTGCACCAAACAAACCCCGCCGCCGTAACCATCACGGCCCTGAAGAAGGATTGACAGTGACCCAGCTCATTACTACCGAACTGGTCGAGCTCGACCAGAATCTGGGCAATACGCCCGAGGACGTGATCCGGCACCTGGCAGGCAGAGTTGCGGCCACCGGACGCGCCACCGAAGTCGAGGGGCTTTTTGCCGACGCCTTCGCCCGCGAGTCCAAGACCGCCACCGGCGTGCCCGGCGGCATCGCAATCCCGCACTGCCGTTCGACGGCGGTCTCCGAGGCCACGCTGGCCATGGCCCGGCTGTCCCGGCCCGTTGATTTCGGCGCCAAGGACGGCCCCGCCGACCTCGTCTTCTTCATCGCGGCCCCGGAAGGCGCGGACCAGGAGCACCTGAAGCTCCTCTCCAAGCTGGCCCGTTCGCTGATCAAGAAGGACTTCACCGGCGCCCTGCGCGCCGCCGGCACGCAGGCCGAGGTGGTGGAACTGGTCGAGGGCGCCCTGGCGGACAAGCCGGCCAGCCACGCCGCCGATGTCCCGGCCGACGCCGCACCCGCCGCCGGTGCAGCAGCCACCGCCGGGGCCTCCGGCACGGCCGCCGCCTCCGGCACTGCTCCGCGTGCCAAGCGCCTGGTCGCCGTCACGGCCTGCCCCACCGGCATCGCGCACACCTACATGGCCGCCGACTCGCTGGTGGCCGCGGCCCGGGAAGCCGGCGTGGACCTGCAGGTCGAAACYCAGGGGTCCTCCGGGGCCAAGGCACTCGACCCCGCCGTCATCGCCGCTGCCGACGCCGTGATCTTCGCYGTCGACGTCGACGTCCGCGGCAAGGAGCGCTTCGCCGGCAAGCCCGTCATCAACGCCCCGGTCAAGCGCGGCATCGACGAGCCCGACAAGATGGTCCAGGAGGCCCTCGCCGCCGCGGACAACCCGCACGCCCGCCGCGTCCCGCACTTCGGCGCGGAGGAACAGGCCGAGCATGAGGCCGAGGAAAAGGGCGAGCACATCGGCCAGAAGCTGAAGAAAGCCCTGCTCACCGGCGTCAGCTACATGATCCCGTTCGTCGCAGGCGGCGGTCTGCTGATCGCCCTCGGCTTCCTGATGGGCGGCTACCTGATCACGAAGTACGCGGACACGATCGTTGTCCAGAACAGCCTCTTCAACCTCCCCACCGAGTTCCCGGACAACGCGTGGGGACCGCTCGGCGCCTACCTCGGCGCCGTGCTGTTCAAGATCGGCGCACTGTCCCTGGGCTTCCTGGTGCCGGCACTGGCCGGCTACATCGCCTACGCGATCGCTGACCGTCCCGGCATTGCTCCCGGCTTCGTCGCCGGTGCGGTCGCAGGGTTCATGGGCGCCGGCTTCCTCGGCGGCATCGTCGGCGGCCTGCTCGCCGGTTACATCGCCCTCGTGATCGGCCGCCTGCAGGTCCCCCGCTGGCTGCGTGGCCTGATGCCTGTCGTCATCATCCCGCTGCTCGCCTCGCTCGTGGCCTCGGGCCTGATGTTCCTGATCCTTGGCGGCCCGATCGTCGCCATCACCAAGGGCCTGAACGCCTGGCTGTCCGGCCTCACCGGCGCCGGCGCGATCGCCCTCGGCGTGATCCTGGGCCTCATGATGTGCTTCGACCTCGGCGGACCCGTCAACAAGGTCGCCTACTCCTTCGCCGTCGCCGGCCTGGGCGCGGCGTCCCTGGACAACCAGGCACCGTGGCAGATCATGGCGGCCGTTATGGCCTCCGGCATGGTGCCGCCGCTGGCCATGGCCCTCGCCTCCACCGTCCTGAACAAGAAGCTCTTCAGCCTCGCCGAACAGGAAAACGGCAAGGCGGCCTGGCTGCTCGGGGCATCGTTCATCTCCGAAGGCGCCATCCCGTTCGCCGCGGCCGACCCGCTGCGCGTTATCCCGGCCAGCATGGTGGGCGGCGCCGTCACCGGGGCCATCTCGATGGCCGCGGGGGTCGGATCCAAGGCCCCGCACGGCGGCATCTTCGTCTTCTTCGCGATCGATAACTTCCTGATGTTCGTCGTCTCGATCGCGGTGGGCACTGTGATCACCGCCCTGTCCGTGATCGCCCTCAAGCGCTGGGCAGTCAAGAAGACCGTTGATACGGTTGAACCGGTTCCAGTAACCGTCTGAGCCGGTCCGCGACAGACCTTCCCAAGCTGATAATCCCAAGCTGAACCCARGGAGCAACAATGACCGAACGTAACGCCACCATTGCCAGCCGCGTGGGGCTGCAYGCCCGCCCGGCCGCCATCTTTGCCGAGGCTGCAGGCGAGTTCGATCTCGACATCACCATCGCCCGGCTCGGCGAGCCGGAAGATGAGGCCATGGACGCCGCCAGCATCCTGTCCCTGATGAGCCTGGGCGCATCGCACGGCGAAGTTGTGGTGTTGCGTGCCGAGGGCGACGGCGCGGACGCCGCCCTGGACCGCCTCGTCCAGATTCTCGAGACGGACCACGACGCCGAATAGCAGCACCGTCCGGCGCCAGCGCCCGGACACCTAACGGTGCACGAAGGCCCGGCCACCCCCGACGAGGGATGGCCGGGCTTTTGCGTTGCTTGTCAGTACCCGGTGGCCCGGCTAGTTTGGAAACGCGCGGCGGCACCGTCCGCCGGCCGTCCAGATGGTCCCCGGCCGAAGGAGATGACAGCAATGCCCACGAAGAAGGGTGAGCCCCAGGGTTCTGAAAGCCCGAGCATCAAGGACCCGGAAGTCTACGAAGCCCTGCTGACGGACGGCGCATCGAAGCAGAAGGCGGCCCGCATTTCCAATGCCGCCGCTAAACGTGGCCGTTCATCGGTCGGCCGCAAGGGCGGGAAGTCAGGCGACTACGAGGACTGGACGGTCCCGCAGCTGCGGGACAAGGCCAAGGAGATCGGGCTCAAAGGCTACTCGGCCAAGAACAAGAGCGACCTCATCTCCGCCCTGCGGAACTCCTGAGCCGATGACGGCGCGGCCGCGGGCGGACCCGGGTTCAAGCCCCCTTGCGCGCCTCCCCCTTGGCGGTGCTGCTCTTGGCTGCGGCGCCCGCCTTGGCCGTGCTGGTCTTGGTGGCGCTGCTCCTGGCCGTGCCGCTCTTGGCGGCGGCGGTCTTGGTGGCCGGCTTGGCTCCCGCTTCCTTCGGGGCAGCCTTCGCCGTGGCCTTCACGGCGGCCCGCGGGGCAGCCTTGGCCCGGGTCGCTTTAGCCGGCGCAGCCTTCGCCCCGCCGTCGTCCGCAGCGCCAGCAGCGCCGCCGTCGGCGTCGTCGGCAGTCCGGGTGCCGGCGCCCGCCGCACCCCGCTTCCGCTCGATGCTGCGCTTCAGCGCGTCCATCAGGTCGATCACCTCGCCGGATCCGGCCTCCGCGGCCGGTGCGCCGAAGGTCTCCTCGGTGTCCAGCGATTCGCCCTGGTCGATCTTGGCGTCGATCAGCTGCCGCAGCTGCAGCTGGTAGTCGTCGGTGAACTGCTCGGGCTCGAAGTCGGCGGCCATCGAGTCCACCAGCGCTGCGGACATCTCCCGTTCCTGGGCCGAGATCCGCACGCTGGTTTCCAGCGCCGGGAAGTTCGCCTCACGCACCTCGTCGGCCCAGAGCAGGCCCTGCAGCACCAGGACATCGCCGCGGATCCGCAGCGCGCCCAGCCGGGTCTTCTCCCGGAGCGCGAACTGCACGATCGCCACCCGGTCGGTGTCCTCCAGCGCCCGGCGCAGCAGCACGTAGGCCTTGGGCGACTTCGCGTCCGGCTCGAGGTAGTAGCTCTTTTCGAAGGTCATGGGGTCCAGCTGCTCGGCCGGCACGAACTGCACCACCTCGATCTCGTGGCTGTTCTCCGCGGGGATCGATTTGAGCTCCTCGCGGCTGAGGATCAYGGTCCGGCCTTCGTCCTCGTAGGCCTTGTCGATGTCCTCGTAGTCAATGATCTTGCTGCAGACCTCGCAGCGCCGCTGGTAACGGATCCGCCCGCCGTCGGCGTTGTGAACCTGATGGAGGCTGATGTCATGGTCCTCGGTGGCGCTGTAGACCTTCACCGGCACGTTGACCAGGCCGAACGCGATGGCGCCTTTCCAGATGGCTCTCATGGCTCAAGTGAACACCAGAGCCGCCCGGAGGTGAAGTCTTTTGGCTGAGGGCAAGCAGCGCGTACGGGTCGAAGGCAGGGAACTGGTCCTCACCAACCTGGACAAGGTGATGTATCCGGAGACCGGAACCACCAAGGCCGATGTGCTCGCGTACTACGCCGCCGTGGCGCCGGTGCTGATTCCGGCCGCGGCAAACCGGCCGGCCACCCGGAAGCGCTGGGTCCACGGCGTGGGAACCGCGGCGGCGCCGGGCGAGATGTTCTTCCAGAAGAATCTGGATCACTCCGCGCCGGGGTGGGTGCCGCGCGCCTCCATCACGCACAAGGAGCGGACCATCCAGTACCCGCTGGTCAACGACGCCGCCACGCTCACCTGGCTGGCCCAGATCGCGGCGCTGGAAATCCATGTTCCGCAATGGCGGGTGGATTCGCACGGCAACGCCATGCCGCCGGACCGGTTGGTGCTGGACCTGGACCCCGGCGACGGCGCCGGCCTGGCCGAATGCGTGGAAGTGGCCGTCCTGGCCCGGAGCATCCTGCAGGACGTCGGCCTGGATCCGGTCCCTGTCACCAGCGGCAGCAAGGGCATCCACCTCTACGCCGCGCTGGACGGGGCCCAGAGTTCGGATCAGGTCTCGGACTTCGCCCACGAGCTCGCCCGCGCCCTGGAAGCGGACCACCCGGACCTCGCCGTGAGCGACATGAAGAAGACCCTGCGCACCGGAAAGGTGCTGGTCGACTGGAGCCAGAACAACGCGGCGAAAACCACCATCGTGCCGTACTCGCTGCGCGGCAGGCTCCGGCCCACGGTCGCCGCGCCCCGGACCTGGCGGGAGCTCCGCTCACCGTCCCTGCACCACCTCGACTACCAGGAGGTGATGAAGCGGCTCAAGGCCGGCAAGGACCCCTTCGCAGCCATCTCGGGCGCCCCGCACGGCCCTTCCCCGACCTCCCCGACGGCGGCCGGCGGCTACCAGGGCATCCCCGCCGGCACCCCCGGCGACGCCAGCGGCGGTGACACCGACCCCCGCCTGGAAACGTACCGCGCCAAGCGGAACGCATCCGCCACCCCGGAACCGTTCACGGCAGAGCAGCACCGCGGCAATGGCGACGGCGACGGCAACGGCGGGACGTTGCGGGAGAGCTTCGTTATCCAAGAACACCACGCCAGCCGCCTGCACTTCGACTTCCGGCTGGAGCGCGACGGCGTACTGGTCTCCTGGGCGCTGCCCAAGGGGGTCCCCACCACCAAAGCCAAGAACCACCTGGCCGTCCAGACCGAGGACCACCCGATGGACTACGCCGCCTTCGAGGGGACCATCCCGAAGGGCCAATACGGCGCGGGCACGGTCAGCATCTGGGACAGCGGGTACTACGAGTGCGAGAAATGGATCGCCGGCAAAGAGGTCATCGCCACCCTCACCGGCCGGGAGGACGGCCCGCTGGGCGGCACCCGGCGTTTCGCCCTGATCCACACCGGCCAGGCCAACGACCAATGGCTCATCCATCTCATGGACGCCCCCGGGCACGACCAGCACCCGGCCCCGGCCCGCCCGCAGTCAACGACGGCCCATGCCCAGCCGGCGAGCGCCGCACCGGACCCCGCCGGGCTGGCACCGATGCTGGCCAGCGCCGGAACCCGCGCCGACCTGCCCGGCAAGGACTGGCAGTTTGAACTGAAGTGGGACGGCATCCGGGCGCTGGTCCTGGGCGACTCGGAGCGGATCCGGCTGATCAGCCGCAACGGCAACGACATGACCGCCAGCTACCCGGAACTCACGGACCGTTCCTGCTGGCCGCCGCAGGACTTCGCCGCCGACGGCGAGATCATCGCCGTCGGGCCCGCCGGCAGACCGGACTTCGGACTGCTTCAAGGCCGGATGAAGCTGACCAAGGCCGCCGACGTCGCCAAAGCCCGGGCCGCAACAC
>NZ_JBFTNO010000016.1:0-26303 GCF_056397525.1 Arthrobacter sp. 05L45_2
GAGGCCACGCTTAGCGGCCACTTTCGTCACTTCGAGGCGTCAATTGGTCGGGTCAGCCCACGTCACGAACCCGCACCCGCACCCGCACCCGCACCACCCTGCCGGGCCCGCCATTCGTCGGCGAGCAGTGCGTAGACCACTTCGGTCGCCCACTCCCCCTTGTAATGCCACTTGTCCACCTGGGTGGATTCCAGGCGCATGCCAAGGCGGGTGCAGAGAGCTGCGGAGGAGGTGTTGAGGGCGTCGAGCTTGGCATCGATCCGGTGGAAGCCCAGCACTCCGAAGCCCAATTCCAGGATCGCGGCCGCCGCCTCCGCCGCGTACCCTTTCCCGCGGGCCGCCGGGGCCAGGCTCCAGCCAACCTCGGCCTGGCCGCGGCCGGGCAGCCATTTGAGGACCACTTCGCCAATCAGCCCGGGCGCCTCCGCGGCCTCGATGGCGAGGGCCACCCAGTCGCCCTCTTTCTCGAATTCGAAGTTGGCGTACTTGCCCACCTGCTCCATGGATTGGGTGTAGCTCTTGGCCTCCCGCGGCAGGAAGCGGGCCGTCTCGGGCAGCGAGTGGTAGGCGTGGAAGGCATCAAGGTCCGCGGCCTCGAACCGGCGCAGCACCAGCCGCTCAGTGCGGATGGGCAGGCTGAAGGGAAGGCTCGGGTCGGTCATGCCCCCACGCTACCCATCGATTGCTCCGCAGGTGCCGTTATGGGAAAAGGGGGTTACGGAGCAGTCGATGACTGGGTGACGACGGCGGCCGTGGCCTCGGCGATCGCGCGCTCCTCGTCAGTCGGCACCACCAGCACCGGCAGGGCCGATTCCGCGGTCGAAATCACCCGGGGTTCCTTAGACCGCTGGCGGTTCAGCCCGGCGTCGAGCTCCACGCCCAGCGCGCCCAACCGGTCYGCGACCAGGCTGCGGAACTGGTACGAGTTCTCGCCAATGCCGGCGGTGAAGACCAGTGCCTTCGCCCCACCGACGGCCACGTGATACCCGCCGATGTACTTCGAGAGCCGGTAGGAGGCCACCGCGAGGGCCATTGCGGCCTTGGCGTCGCCGGCGTCGGCGGCCTCCACCACGGAGCGCATGTCGTTGTTGCCGGCCAGGCCTTTCAGCCCGGAGCGCCGGTTGAGCATGGAGTCGAGGTCCTCGGCGGACCAGCCGGCCCGGGCCAGGAACACCAGGATCGAGGGGTCGAGGTCGCCGGAGCGGGTGCCCATCACGAGGCCCTCGAGCGGGGTGAACCCCATGGACGTGTCGACGGATTTGCCGCCGCGGATGGCGGTAACGGACGCGCCGTTGCCCAGGTGGGCGATCACGCCGTCGAACTCCTCCACCGGCAGGTCCAGCAGCGCGGCCGCCTGGTGCGCGACGTATTCGTGCGAGGTGCCGTGGAAGCCGTAGCGCCGGATGCCGTGGTTTGTATAGAGCTCGTCCGGCACGGCGTAGCGCCAGGCGTGYTCGGGCAGGGTGCGGTGGAAAGCAGTGTCGAACACGGCCACCTGCGGCAGTTCCGGCCATTTCTTGGCAATGGCGCGGATCCCAAGCACGTTGGCCGGGTTATGCAGCGGGGCGAGCGGGTTCAGCCGTTCGATGGCGCGGGCGATCTCGTTGTTGACCAGCACCGGCTCGGCGAAGCGTTCCCCGCCGTGGACCACACGGTGCCCGACGGCGTCGAGCGGCCGGTCGCCCAGAGCCTCGTGGATAGCGCCGTCCACCTGCTCAAGCGCCTCAGCGTGGTCGCGGGGGCCCTCGATCTCCCCGTCGCCGTCGCCGCCGTTGCCCATCCCGATTTTCTCCACCAGCCCCTCGGCGAGGACGCTGCCCGCCTCAACATCGCGGACCTGGTACTTRAGCGAGGAYGARCCGGAGTTGATGACGAGMACGAGCATGGGGCCTCCTAAGCCTTGGCTTCGACGGACAGGGTTGCGGACGCGGCGTCCTGGTCACCGGCCTGCGCCTGGATCGCGGTGATGGCCACGGTGTTGAGGATGTCGTCCACCGTGCAGCCGCGGGAGAGGTCGTTGACCGGCTTGCGGAGGCCCTGCAGGACGGGCCCGACGGCGACGGCCCCGGAGGACTGCTGGACCGCCTTGTAGGTGTTGTTGCCGGTGTTCAGGTCCGGGAAAATGAACACCGTCGCCTGCCCGGCCACGGTCGAGCCCGGCATCTTGGACTCGGCGATCGCGGCGTCAACGGCGGCGTCGTACTGGATGGGACCCTCGACGGCGAGGTCCGGGCGCCGCTGCCGCACGAGTTCGGTGGCCTGCCGGACGGCGTCCACCGCTTCGCCGGCGCCGGAGCCTCCGGTGGAGTAGGAGAGCATCGCGACCCGCGGTTCAACGCCGAACTGGGCGGCGGTTTCGGCCGAGGCGAGGGCGATGTCCGCGAGCTGCTCCACGTTGGGTTCCGGGTTGACGGCGCAGTCGCCGTAGACCAGCACCCGGTCCGGCATCAGCATCAGGAACACCGAGGAGACGATCTTGACGCCCTCGCGGGTCTTCACGAATTCCAGGGCCGGGCGGATGGTGTGTGCCGTGGTGTGGGCGGCGCCGGAGACCATCCCGTCCACCACCCCGAGCTGGACCATCATGGTGCCGAAGTAGCTCTCGTCCTGCATCACTTCGAGCGCCTTGGCCAGGTCCACCCCCTTGTGCGCGCGCAGTTCCGCGTACTTCTGCGCGAAACCCTGGCGCAATTCCGAGGTGGCCGGGTCCACAATGTTGATTCCGCTAAGGTCGATCCCCTGGGTGGCGGCGAGCTCGCGGACGTCGGCCTCGCGGCCCAGCACCGTCAGCTCACAGACGTCCCGGCGGTGCAGGATCTCCGCGGCACGCAGGATGCGGACATCCGAGCCCTCCGGCAGGACAATGTGGCGGCGCTGGGAACGCGCCCGTTCAATGAGGTCATGCAGGAACCGCAGCGGCGTCATCCGCTCCGGCCGCGGCAGGTGCAGCCGCTCCAGGAGTTCGGCCTCGTCCACCTGTTTGGCCCAGAGACCCAGCGCGGATGCGACCTTCCGGCGGTGCCCCGACCAGATTTCGCTGCGCACCTCGGAGACGCGCTTGGCTGTCATGTAGGTGTCATCCGGGGCCGCGAAGATCGGGAACGGAGCCTGCGCCAGCAGGGAGTAAATGGTGGGGTCCGGGGCCAGGCCACCGGTCAGGATCAGGGCCGACGGGACCGGGAACTCGGCCGAAAGGGAGGAGGCCAGGCAGGCCACCAGCACATCCGCGCGGTCGCCCGGCACGATCACCAGGGCGCCGTCGTCGAGCACGTGCAGGAAATTGGCCACATTCATGGCGGCCACCTTGACCGAACGGACATCCCGTTCGCGGTCCGGCAGCCCGGCTACCTGGCCCAAGCCCAGGGCGGTGGCGACCTCGCCGGTGGTGGGCCGGGCGATGTCCTCAAGCTCCGGGAAGACGTACACCGGCCGGCCGGAAGCGCCCGGCCGGACCGCCGCGGCGATCGCCTCCAGGTCCCGGGGCTCGGCGCGGTTGACCATAATCGCCAGCAACGTGCACCGTTCGGCGAGCAGTTCCTTGCGGGCCACCTCGACGGCGTCCGCGGTTTCGGCCACGGTGCGGCCCCTGGCTCCGACGACGGCGACCATGGGCGCCGCGAGGTTGTTGGCGAGCCGGGCGTTCAGGTCGAATTCGACGGCGGCGTCCTGGCCGGTCAGGTCTGTCCCCTCGATGATCACCACGTCGCAGTGGCGGGACATCTCCGCGAAGATCTCCACGCACCGCGAATCGATTTCCTCGCGTTTGCCCTCGGCCAGTAGGCCCCGCACTTCGGCGAAGGTCAGGCCGCCCCGGCAGCGGTCGTCGTCGAGGTCAAAGCGGGATTTCATCAGCGCGACCATCGGGTCCGCGTCCGCCCGGCCGTGGACCACAGGCTTGAAGAACCCGATGCGGTCAGCGTGGCGGTGCAGCGTGTCCGCCAGGCCCAGGGCTACCAGCGACTTCCCGGATCCCGGCGTCGTCGCACTGACATATATTCCTTTGGCCATGTGTCCCAGCATACTTACACCCCTTGACAGCGGGCACCCGAATGGGATTACCTAATGAACATTCGGTAAATAAAGCTGGAGGCAATGACGCATGGCTGAACTGACGATTTCCGGTGACACCCACCCCATCCTGAAGGACGACTACGCCTCCGAATGGATGGGCGTTGAGGTTCTGGCCCTCGCCGACGGCCACGCCACCATCCGGATGCCCCTCCGGCAGGAAATGCTCAACGGCTTCGGCATGGCCCACGGCGGCATGATCTTCGCTTTCGGCGATACCGCCTTCGCCCTCGCCTGCAACCCGGCGGCCCCAGCAGCGTCCGACGCCGGGTCCATCACCGTSGCGTCCGGYGTSGACATCAACTTCATCAAGCCGGCSTTCCGYGGGCARATCCTSACCGCCGTCGCSAAYCACCGTGCCAGCACCGGACGGAGCGGCCTGTACGACGTCCAGATCTACGCCGCCGACCCCGGAACAGCGCAGGCCCCGGCCGGTTCCCCCGCCGGCGCCGCATCCCCCACGCTCCCGGGCGAGCTTCCTTCCGACACCGCCCCGGGCGARCTCATCGCCGAGTTCCGCGGCCGCAGCCGCACCATCTCCAAGAAATAGAAACGTAGGACACCGATGA
Source organism: Arthrobacter sp. 05L45_2 (assembly GCF_056397525.1). Lineage (NCBI taxonomy): Bacteria > Bacillati > Actinomycetota > Actinomycetes > Micrococcales > Micrococcaceae > Arthrobacter > Arthrobacter sp. 05L45_2. Next base: position 4,638 of record NZ_JBFTNO010000016.1, read on the forward strand.
CCACCCCCACCGCTGAATCTGCCCTCGCCGCCAGCGACGCCGTCCTGGACCGCGAAGAAACCATCTCCCGCGACGAGCTCGAGGCGCTGCAGCTCAGCCGCCTTCAGCACACCGTCGCGTACGCCTACGACCGCGTGCCCCTCTACAAGCGGAAGTTCGACGAGGCCGGCGTGCACCCCTCCGAYCTCCGCGAGCTCGAGGACCTGGGGAAGTTCCCGTTCACCACGAAGGAAGACCTGCGGCTCGAGTACCCCTTCGGGATGTTCGCCGTGCCGCAGAACGAGGTGGCCCGCATCCACGCCAGCTCCGGCACCACCGGACGCGCCACCGTTGTGGGCTACACCAAGAAGGACCTCGCCGACTGGGCCAAGCTGGTGGCCCGCTCCCTGCGCGCCTCCGGTGTGCGTCCGGGCATGAAGGTCCACAACGCCTACGGCTACGGCCTGTTCACCGGCGGCATGGGCGCCCACGCCGGCGCGGAGGCCCTCGGCTGCACCGTCATCCCGATCTCCGGCGGCCAGACCGAACGCCAGATCACGCTGATCCAGGACTTCAAGCCGGACGCCATCCTGGCCACCCCGACCTACCTGTTGACCATCGCGGACGCCATGATGAAGCAGGGCATCGACCCGGCCTCCACCTCGCTGAAGTTCGCCGTGCTGGGCGCCGAGCCCTGGACCGAGGAAATGCGGCACGAGCTCGAAGTCACCATGAACATCAAGGCYTGCGACATCTACGGCCTSTCCGAGGTCATGGGACCCGGCGTCGCCGGCGAAGCCGTGGAGACACAGGACGGCAGCCACATCTGGGAGGACCACTTCCGCCCCGAAATCATCGACGCCTTCGACCCCTCCGTGGTCTTGGGCGACGGCGAACCCGGCGAGCTGGTCTTCACCTCGCTGACCAAGGAGGCGCTGCCGATCATCCGGTACCGCACCAAGGACCTCACCCGGCTGCTTCCCGGCACGGCCCGCCCGGCCCACCGCCGTATGGGACGCATCACCGGCCGCAGCGACGACATGATCATCCTGCGCGGCGTGAACCTGTTCCCCTCGCAGATCGAGGAAATCGCCCTGCGCATTCCCGAGCTCAGCCCGCACTTCCAGCTGGAACTCACCCGCCCCGAAGGCCAGCGGATGGACCAGCTCACGGTCAAGATCGAGCGCCGCGAAGCGGTCAGCGCCGAGGGCAGCGCCTCGGCGGCGAAGGTTCTGCAGCAGCAGATCAAGATCCACGTCGGCTCCTCCTGCACCGTCGACGTCGTCGATCCCGGTTCGCTGGAGCGCTCCAACGGCAAGCTGCGCCGGATCTACGACATGCGTCCGAAGGGCTAATTCCGCCCTGCGGGTCCGGCCACCCGGCCGGACCGGCAGCCGCGACTCCCGGCGTCGCGGCTGCCGGACTGACCGACCGTTCATGAGAAACTAGCGAGTATGCCCAGCACAGCTACCACCGCCAAGCGCGGCCGCCCCGGCTATGACCAGCAATCAGTGCTGCTGATCGCCGTCGACGTCTTCAACCGGCACGGCTATGACGCCACGTCAATGGGCATCCTTGCCGAGAACCTGGGCATCTCGAAGTCGGCCATCTACCACCATGTCCCGTCCAAGGGCGATCTCCTCAAGCTGGCCCTGGACCACGCCCTCGGCGGCCTGGAAGCCATCCTGGACCAGCCCGGGGCGCAGACCGGATCGGCCGACGCCCGGCTGGAATTCGTGCTCCGCGAGACCATCTCCGTCCTGGTGGAGCGGCTGCCCTTCGTGACCCTGCTGCTCCGGCTGCGCGGCAACACCGAGATCGAACGCGACGCCCTGGAACGCCGCCGCACCTTCGACCACAAGGTGGCGGCCCTGATTTCCGCGGCCCGCGACGAGGGTTCCCTGCGCCAGGACATCGACCCCCGCACCGTCACGCGGCTCCTGTTCGGCACCATCAACTCGATCGTCGAGTGGTACAAGCCCGGCGGTTCGCTCTCGCCCGGGAAGCTGGCCGACGACGTCATCACCATGGCGTTCCACGGCCTGCACGTCCCCGGCCGGGACTAACCCACCCTTCCGCCCGGGGCCGTCCCGGGCTGCTGCCATTGACGGGCCGCTTGCCGCGGGCCACGCTGGGAGGATGGCCACCAGGTTATCCGAAGTGCTGATGGGCACCTTCCCCCAGTTCCGCTACGAGCCCACGGCCAAGAGGATCCGCGCCAGCCACGACGGCGTGCCGGTGGTGGACACTTCGCGCGCGTACTTGGTCTGGGAGCCGCGGCGGATCACCCCGATCTTTGCCGTCCCGGAGCAGGACCTGCTCGCCGGGCTCGCCGCCCCGTCACTGCCGGCGGCCGACGTCGAAGAGCACGCCTTCGCGATTCGGGCGGGTACTGCTGCCACGTCACTGGACCCCGTCACCGGCTTTGGCCGGCATACCGCGCCGGGCGAGGAGCTCGACGTCGTGACGCCGTCGGCCACGGTCGCCCGCGCCGCCTTCCGGCCCGCGGATCCGGACCTTTCCGGGCACATCGTCCTGGACTTCGCGGCCTTCGACTGGCTCGAGGACGACGAAGAGATCATCGGCCACCCCCGGGATCCGTTCCACCGGGTGGACATCCGCGCGTCGTCGGCGGAGGTGGAAGTGGCGCTCGACGGCGTCACGCTGGCCCGCACCACCGGCGCGCAGCTGTTGTACGAGACCATGCTGCCGGTCCGCTACTACTTCCAGCCCGCGGACGTGCGGCTGGACCGGCTGGAGGCCAGTCCCAAGCGGACCGTCTGTCCGTACAAGGGCCAGGCCAGCTACTGGAGCTACCCGGCGTCGGACCAGGGCGGCAACATCGCCTGGAGCTACGACCGGCGGTTCCGCGATGCCGCCCAGATCCATGGCCTCATCTGTTTCTTCAATGAGCGCGTGGACCTGAAGGTCAATGGGGTGCTGCAGCCCCGGCCGGTGTCGCCGTGGTCCCGCCCGGACCGGCCAGGCGGCCCGGGCGGCCCGGGCGGCCCTGGGGCGCATTGACCCCCTGCCCGGCCTCTCGGGGAGGAAATACCGGCGTGTCCGTGTCGATGTGCCCCGGCCGCGCAGCGGGAGGCGGCAGGCCCGTGCGCAGAACAGCACCCCGGAGGACCGGGGTGCTGTTGACCGTGCTCAGAGCTGGTAGTCGGCCGCCGTCATGATGTTCTCGTGTACGCAGAGGACATTATGTTCGGAGTCCATGAACCAGGCGCACTTTTCAGAATCCGTAGTGCAAATGTGGTTCTCGGTCTTGAGGTCGGGCAGGTTGTAGTCCTGGAACATTACGCCCCGGGCTTCCATCTCCCTGACGGTGCGCTCGATCTCGCTGACTTCGAAACTCAGGGTGGTGTGCTCGGAATGCTTTCCATCCCTGACTGGCATCAGCTGCAGCATCGGGCCGCCTTCTGAGCCGAACATTTCGCTTCCGTCCTCTGCCACGCCACGGTGCGGGAGCCCCAGGGTGTCCGCGTAAAAATGCCGGGCACGCGCTGCATCATCAACTGGCAGGACTGTTGTGGCTTTGCTGAGTACTAGGGACATTTCGCCACCTCCTACGAGCACGATTTTACGCCGCAGCAGGGTGGAAAGAGCCCGCCCCTCCCCGGTTGCCCTATCACTTATGGTTGCCATTCCGGGGTTTTAGCAGCCACAAGTGATAGCGCAACGGGGCGGAGGAGGGAGCGGTTACTTCTCGACGAGGGTCAGGACGTCGTAGGTGGCGACGATCTCGTCGTTCTGGTTGGTCAGGACGGCGTCCCAGGCCACCTCGCCGTACTCGTCGGTCTCACGCGGGGTGATCTTCTTGGCCGTCAGGGTGACGCGGATGGAGTCGCCGGCCGCGACGGGGGTGATGAAGCGCAGGTTCTCCAGGCCGTAGTTGGCCAGGACCGGGCCCGGAGCGGGTTCGACGAACAGTCCGGCGCCCCAGGCCAGCAGCAGGTACCCGTGGGCCACGATGCCCGGGAAGAACGGGTTGGCTTCCGCGGCTTCCTGGTTGGTGTGGGCGTAGAAGGTGTCGCCGGTGGAGTTGGCGAATTTCGTGATCTCGTCCAGGGAGACCTCACGCAGCTCCGAGCGGATGGCGTCGCCGATGTGCAGGGTGGACAGCGGCTTCCGGAACGGGTGCTGGCCCTCGGTGTCGAGGGTGAAGTTGCGGTCGGCGCCGGTGTGCCAGACGCCGGTGACGGCGGTTAGCATGTTGGGCGAACCCTGGATGGCGGTGCGCTGCATGTGGTGCATCACCGAGCGGATGCCGCCCAGTTCCTCGCCGCCGCCGGCACGGCCCGGGCCGCCGTGGACCAGGTGCGGAACCGGGGAGCCGTGGCCGGTGGAGCTGCGCGCGTCCTCGCGGTTGAGCATCAGCACCCGGCCGTGGTGGGCAGCGATGCCCGTGACCAGTTCACGGGCCACGTCGGGGTCGTTGGTGCAGACGGAGGCCACCAGTGAGCCGCCGCCCCGGGCCGCGAGGCGGACGGCGTCGGCGAGGTCGGTGTAGCCGATCACGGAGGAGACGGGGCCGAAGGCTTCCAGCGAGTGGACCTCTTCGGCTTCCGGGTTGGCCCAGCTCAGCAGCACCGGGGACATAAACGCACCGCCGTCGACGACGCCGATGCTGCCGTCGGCGCTGGTGACCTTCGGTGAGTCAAGCGTGCCGTAGGCAAGCTCCCCGCCGGCGTCGAGCATGGACTGGACGGCGGCACGCACGTCGGCGAGCTGGTCGAGCGAGGCGAGGGCACCCATAGTGACGCCCTCCGCGCGGGGGTCGCCCACGACGACGCGCTCGGCGATCCGCTCCCCCACGGCGGCGACGACGTCGGACACCAGGTCCTGCGGCACGATGGCACGGCGGATGGAGGTGCACTTCTGGCCGGCCTTGACGGTCATTTCGGTGACGAGCGACTTGATGAACGCGTCGAATTCCGGGGTGCCCTTGACGGCGTCCGTACCGAGGATCGCGGCGTTGAGGGAGTCTGTCTCGGAGGTGAAGCGCACGCCGCCAGTGACCACGTTGGGGTGGGACTTGAGCGTGTTGGCGGTGGCCGCGGAGCCGGTGAAGGCGACGAGGTCACGGTAGTCGAGGTGGTCAAGCAGGGTGCGGACGGAGCCGGAGACCAGCTGCAGTGAGCCTTCGGGCAGGATCCCGGACTCGTCGATGGCCTTCACTACAGCAGCCGCGACGTAGCCCGTGGGGGTGGCCGGCTTGACGATGGTGGGGACGCCGGCGATGAAGGCCGGGGCCAGCTTCTCGAGCATGCCCCAGACCGGGAAGTTGAAGGCGTTGATCTGTACGGCGACGCCGGGAATCCGGGTGTAGATGTGCTCGCCGGCGAAGGAGCCGTCCCGCGAAAGCACCTCCATGGGSCCRTCCACYACCACCTGGGCGTTGGGCAGTTCGCGCCGGCCCTTGGAGCCGAAGGTGAAGAGCACGCCGATGCCGCCGTCGATRTCGAYCATCGAGTCGATCTTGGTGGCGCCGGTCTGCGCGGAGAGGGCATAGAACTCGTCGCGGCGGCCGTTGAGGTACTGCGCCAGTTCCTTAAGCTTGAGGGCGCGCTGGTGGAAGGTCAGCTTGCCCAGTTCCGTCTGGCCGGTGGTGCGGCCGTAGTCGACGACGCCGGCAAGGTCGAGGCCCTCGGTCTCACCTTGGCCAGAAGTTCACCCGTGCTGGCGTCCAGGACGTCGGCCGCACCGGCGGCTGAGGCGGCGTCCGGGGTCCACCAGGAGTTGCGGATGAAGCTGGGAACGATCTCGACGGTGCCCACTGAGGGTTCCGGAGCAGTTGCAGTGGTGGTCATCGTTGACGGGTCCTTCCAACGCGGGGCAAGATCACGCGGCCAGCGCATTACTGACCGTCCGTTCGGTAATATGTCTACAGTACATGACTGAGCCGTGCGGCACACTAGTACCGGCACGACTACCGGCACCACTGCCGGTCTGTGACCGGGCAGAGCCCCCGAAGGAGACGCAATGACCACCGATCCCCGCGGTACCGACCTGTGGACCATCACGCTCGGCGAACTTGACGAAAAGATGGGCGTCAAGATCCTCGAGCAATCAGTGGAGCGCGTTGTGGCGACCATGCCGGTGGAGGGCAACCGCCAGTCCTTCGGCCTGCTGCACGGCGGTGCCTCGCTGGCCGTGGGCGAGGCAGTGGGCTCCTGGGCCGCGGTGATTCACGCCAGCACCATGGGGAAAACAGCGGTGGGGGTGGACGTCTCGGCAACCCATCACAAGTCCGCCCGCGGGGGGCTTGTGACGATCACCGCCACTCCCGTGCACCTTGGCGGCACGCTGACCACTCACGAGGTCCTGATCACCAACGAAGCCGGCGACCGGCTGTGCACCATGCGGATCACCAACCTGCTGCTGGACCGGAAGAACCAGCCAGGGCCGAAGCCCTAGCGGACGGCCCGACGCCGGCTGGCGGCCAGCAGCGCGCCGCCAAGCAAGAGCGCCCCTGCTCCCCAGCCGGCGGCGGTCAGCGCACCGCCCGCGCCGGTGCTGGCCAAGGCCGCCGGGCCGCCCGGCTGCTGGACGGGGCGGCCTGCCCCCAGGGCGGCTGCTCCCGGGGCGGGGGCGGCAGGTCCCGCAGCGGCGGCGGGTCCCGCCGAGGCGGYAGGTCCACCCGAAGCGGCCGCAGCTGCCGGCTGATCAATACGGAACCGGAAACCCATCGGCGCCGAGGCAACCCCGTCGACCGACTGGGACACCGACACGGTATGCGGGCCCACGGCCAGGCCGTCCGGGACGGCCACACTCCAACGCCCGCCGGCCACCACAACCTGCGGCACCAGCGACGCGGACACTCCCTTCGTCCCCATCCCGGCGGCGCCGGCGCGCGCTTGCCCAACGGCCTGGCCGTCGATCAGTACCGTGACGGAGGCTGCGTCCACGCCGGTCCCCGAGATCGCGGCGGGCACCTCGCCCTGGCGGAACGAGGCCCCGGCCCAGTCCCCGTCGACCACTGGGGCCGGCGGCCGCACACTGAACTCCGCCGTCGTCGTGGGGCTGTCCGCGTGGCCGGCCGAGGCCTGGACCGCGGAGACGGTCACCTTGCCGTAGACCGGTTGGTTGCCCAGCGGGATACTCCACTGTCCGTCCGGCGCGACCGTCGCCGAGCCCGCCAGATCGCCGGAAAGCGTCACAACGCTGCCCGGGGTGCCTGTGCCTTCGACGCTGTCGAGGCCCGTGCTGGTGGATCCCGGCGCGGGCGTTGTGATTGCGGGCGCCGGCAGGGCCGAGACGTTGAGGCGGAAGTCCTTGGCCCCGGACTTGCTGAAGCCGTTGACGGTTTCGGCTGTGAACTGGAACGGGCCCTCGGCTGCGGGTGCGCTGAACGACCAGTTGCCTGCCGCGTCCACCGGGAGGTCGACGGCGGCCTGGTCCTGCCGTGTCAGGCGGACCTTGGAGTCGGCGGCAACGGCCGAGGCGGGGGCGGCGGCCACGTGCCCGCGGATGACGGAGCCGGGCAGGACCGTGCCGCCATCGGCCGTTCCGGCCAGGGTTGGTTTGTTGAGGAACAGCCGGAGCTGGACGGGGCCAGGCACGTACCCGAGCGCATCCTGCAGTGTGGTGGCGACGGCGAAGTTCTGCGTGGCGTCCTTCGGTTCGCCGGCGGAGTGGGTGCCGACCGCGTAGTTGCCGCTGATCCAGGGGCCGCCTGAGTCGCCGCCGCTGGACTGGACGTCGTGGGACAGGAATCCCTTGAAAGCGCGCAGGTCTGCCGGGTCCGTGGTCCGTCCCGCCACCACGTAGATGCCGGTCTCGGCCACCGTGCCGCAGGACCACCCGGTGGTCCGGCCGGAGCGGCACACGGCCTGGCCCTGATATGGCGCGGTGGTGCCGATGATCTTCACGGACGTCCGGGCGGGCGCGGCAGGGTTCTGCCAGGTCGTGGCCGACGACTGAACGTCGAGGCCGGGCCGCACGTCTTTGATCACGGCGATGTCGGTGCCGATGTTGCCGGGGGTGGCCTCGGTCCCGGTGATGGCCGAGTTGTTGGGGCCGCCGAACTGGCTGAAGCCGAACGTTCCGAGGAGCCCGGGAACAGCTGGCAGCGCCGTCGTCGCGCCGCCCGCCGGTGCCGCGGTGGAGGGTTCGACGTCGGCCCGGGCTGCGGCTCCGTCCTCGGCGCAGTGGCCGGCGGTGAGGACCAGCGGCAGGCCGTGCGGATCGAAGGCGCCGAAACCGGCGGAGCAGATGGTCATGTTGTCGATGACAAAGCCCTGGCCGCCGAAGTAGTCCTCCTCGGTTTTGATGGCTGCGCCCTTTTCCAGCTCCACGTTGGCGTAGCGCGCCACGAAGTCTGCCGCCGAGGTCTTGCCGGGAGCGGGCTGCGCTGCCGGATCGGCGGTGCCGGGCGCGGGCACCTGGAACGGGCGGACGATGCCGGGCACCAGGGCGCCGGCGGTGCTGGCCTCGGCGCTGTTGGTGCCGCCGGTGCGGATGATGAAGTGCCCGTCCGCGTAGGCGACGGCTTGCAGCCCGGCTGGCCCCACATCACGGACGTAGGCCTGGAAGAGCTGTTCGGCGCTGCCGGCGCGAAGTTCGGGCGCGGCGCCGGGTGCCGCCTTCGGTGTTGCCTTGGGAGCCGGCGAAGCTGAGGGTGAGGGTGCCGGAGTTGCCGCGGCACTCCCCGCGGGTGCCTCGAGCACGATGTCGGCCGGGGCGGTCTTGTTGAGTTCGTTGACGCCCGCCTGGAGCTCGGTCCCGTGACCCTGGACCACGATTTTTCCGTCCCGCAGGACGATCCCGAGGTACCCCGGCAGCGCGCGCAGGGTGGTGGCTGCGGCGGCGGCCCGTTTGGCCTGCGTACCGGCGGCGTTGAACTCTTCCATCGTCATGCCCAGGTCCCGTTGCACGGCTTCGGCAAGTCCGGCGTCGCTGATGTCCGGTGCCGCCGGGGAGGACGCGGCGGGGTCGGGGGCGCTGGCTTCGGCGTAGGCAGGGACGGCCAGCGAAGACCCTCCGAGAGCAACGGCGGTGGCCGCCACTGCCCGCATTACAAGCCGGTAGGTGGGAGTCTTCACCCGGTTACTCTAACGCGCCAGTTTGCCCCGGATGGCGGCCAACTCGTGGACCGTTACGCCATTGTGGCCCAAAAATTCGGCGGTGGTTACCTCCCGGACGAACCGCAGCAGGCTGTTCCGGCGTCGTTCAATCAGGGGCGCCAGGACGTCCTCGGGAAGGTACCGTTCGTGCGGGTGGGGCGTCCCGGACCGGCGGTGGTGCTCATTGATTCCCCGCATGGCGCGTTCGTAGGCCGCCGCGATGGCGGGCTCCCCGGCCCCGCCGAGGTCCTGGAGCATAGCCGCGATCATGCCGCTGCGGTCCCGGCCGGCGGAGCAGTGGATGACGACGCCGCCGCGCGCTGCGGCCACAGCCTTGAATACCTGCGCGAGCTTCCCGGGGAAGATCCTGGCGTTGTCCCGATAGTACGCGGGGTCGTTCAGGTAGGGAACGCAGAGTTCACGGAATTCGCTGTTCGCCGGGTCCTCCGTGGGGGCGTGCACGACGTCGAACGCGGCCAGGGTTTCGGCGCCCACCACAGGGTCTGTGTCGCGCCGGCGGACCTCCTCGGGGTTGCGCAGGTCAATGACTGTGCGGATGCCGCCGTCGTACGCCTGCTGCCAGCCGGTCTCGGTGAGCCATTCCCGGCGTCCCATCCGGTACACGTCCCCCGCAATATGCCAGGCGTTGACGGCACCGTCCCAATCCACGGCGCGGCCGTCATCCGGCGGGCCGGCCGGGGCAACGGGCTCCGGCCGCATCCCCGGGCTAGCCATCGGCCCGGCCGTCCGCCGAGCCCCGGCGGCGGCCGACGAGGCGGTATTCCAGGCCGGTCCGGACCATCGGCCATTCGTGTTCGAGGATGGAGAACACCACGGTGTCCCGGAGCTGACCGTCGGCCGTGCGGCTGTGGCTGCGCAGCACACCGTCCTGTTTGGCGCCGAGCCGGGCGATCGCCTCGCGCGACTGGTGGTTGAGCCAGTGCGTGCGGAATTCCACCGCCGGGCATCCGAGCGTCTCGAAGGCATGCCGGAGCAGCAGCAGCTTGGAGTCGGGGTTGCTGCCGCTGCCGTGGGCGGAGAGCGCGTTCCAGGTGGAACCGATTTCCACCCGCGGTGTGGCGGCGTCGATGTTCATGTAGGTGGTCATGCCGATGACCTGCCCTGGACCCCCGGTGGCCGGATCGAGCAGCCGCGTGGTGAAGGGCAGCATGGACCCTGCCTGCTGGAGGGCCAGTCGCCGGTCGATCTCGGCTGTCATGGCTTCCGGGGCCGGCACGGAGGTGTACCAGAGTTTCCAGAGTTCGCCGTCGCGGGCAGCTTCCACCAGCCCGTCGTGGTGCGCGTGGCTGAGCGGTTCCAGCACCACGTGCGTGCCGGTGAGGGTGATGGGTTCAATGCGCGGCGGGGCGGTAGTCACCGCTCCATCCTAGGCATGCCGGTCCGGCTCAGGCAGTCCAGTCGAAGAAGCCCTTGCCGGTTTTGCGGCCAAGCTCGCCGCGGGCCACCTTGTCCCGGAGGATCTGCGGCGGGGCGAAGCGTTCACCCAGCGTCGAAGCCAGGTATTCGGCGATGCCCAGCCGGACGTCCAGGCCCACAATGTCGGTGGTGCGCAGCGGGCCCGTGGGGTGCTTGTAGCCCAGGACCATCGCGTTGTCGATGTCCTCGGCCGAGGCCACGCCTTCCTCCACCATGCGCATCGCCTCCAGGGCGATGGCTACCCCCAGCCGTGAGGACGCGAAGCCGGGGGCGTCGTTGACGACGACGGCGGTCTTGCCCAGTGCCGCGACCCAGCCGCGGGCGTCCCGGGCGAGGGTTTCGCTGGTCTGCTCGCCGAGCACCACCTCGATCAGGGTGGAGGCCGGAACCGGGTTGAAGAAGTGCAGGCCCAGGAAGTTCTGCGGGCGCTTCAGCTCGCGGGCCAGGCCGTTGACGGACAGCGACGAGGTGTTGGAGGCGAGGTAGGCGTCGGCGCCGAGGCGTTCCTCGATCCCGCGCAGYGAGGCGACCTTCAGGTCCCAGTCCTCGGGTACGGCCTCGACAACCAACTGCCGATCCTTGAAGTCGTCGTAGTCCACAGTGACGGAGAGCCTGGAGACCATCTCGTCCAGGTTGCCGTCGGTGGCGCCGAGTTCGATGCTCTTGGCGGCGGCCGACTCCACCCGTTCCCGGGCGGCCTCGGCGGATTCGTCGTCGCGTTCCACCACCAGGACGTTGGCCCCGTTGATCAGGAAGGCGTGGGCGATGCCCGCGCCCATCCGGCCGCCGCCGAGCACTCCAACGGAGGCGGGGACGGCGGGAACGCTGGCGGGAACTAAGGGGCTGCTCATGGCTGCTTCTTCCGGTCTGAAGAGGTCTCTGGCGGTGCGGCCGGCAGTGCGGCCGACTTCTTGGCGGACTTTTTGTCCAGGAAGGCCTGCATCCGGTCGAACTTCGCCTGGGATTCGAAAAGGATGCCCTGGGCGAGCTGGTCGATCAGCGGGTGTGCCTCGGCCGGGGCATGGAACACGGATTTGGTGATCCGCACGGCGAGGGGGTCCTGCTGCCCGATCCGGTCCGCCAGCGCGTGGGCGCCGACCATCAGCTGCGCGGGTTCATGGACCTCGGTGATAAGCCCGACGGCGAGCGCCCGGTCGGCGCGGAGCACAGCGCCGGCCAGCAGGATGTCCTTCGCGACGGGCTCCCCCACCAGTTCCTTCAGGCGCCAGCTGGCCCCGGCGGCGGCGAGGATGCCCAGGCCCGTCTCGGGGTTGCCGATCCGGACCCCGGGGGTGYCGATGCGGAAGTCGGCCGCGTAGGCGAGCTCGGCCCCGCCGCCCAGGCAGAAGCCGTCGAGAGCGGCAATGACCGGCATCGGCAGCTTGGCGATGCGGACGAAGATGGTGGAGTTGATGCCCTGCAGGGCGTCGTCCCTGCGGCGTTCACGCAGCTGTGCGATGTCCGCSCCGGAGGCGAARACSCCCTCCGTGCCKGCSAKGATCARCACCTTCGGGGTCTGYTCCAGSKMGGCGCAGACSSSGTGGAGCTCGTCGACCATCTGCTGGTCGATCGCGTTGCGGACCTCTGGCCGGTTCAGCAGCACCACCAACCGGTCCTGCTGCTCCTCGACCAGGAGCGTGCTGAAGCCAGCGGTATCCAGGCAGGCGGGCTGGGCCGCCATTAGACGCGCTCCAGCAGCATGGCGGTGCCCTGTCCCACGCCGATGCACATGGTGGCCAGGCCGATCCGCGCATCTTCGCGTTCCATCCGCCCCAGCAGGGTGATCGCGATCCGGGAGCCCGACGAGCCCAGCGGGTGCCCCAGTGAGATCGCGCCGCCGTCGCGGTTCACAATCTCCGGGTCCAGACCCAGCCGGCGCACGGAGGCCAGGGACTGCGTCGCGAAGGCTTCATTGAGTTCGACGGCGCCGAGGTCACCGACGCCGAGGCCGGCGCGGGCGAGGACCTTTTGGGTGGCCGGGACGGGCCCGATGCCCATGATCTCGGGTTCGCAGCCGGCGGACGCCCCGTCGATGATGCGGGCCCGCGGGGTGAGGCCCAGCTTCTGGATGGCCGCCTCGGAGGCGACGATGATCGCGGAGGCGCCGTCGTTCAGGGTGGAGGAGTTGCCCGCGGTGACCACGGAGCCCCCGGCAACCACCGGCCGGAGATTGGCGAGCACGTCCATGGTGGTGCCGGCGCGCGGGCCCTCGTCGGTGTCGACCACCGTTTCGGCCTTGCGGGTCTTGACGGTCACGGGGACGATCTCCGCGGCGAAGCGGCCGGCGGCGATCGCGGCGAGGGAGAGTTCGTGCGAACGGACGGCGAACGCATCGGCGTCCTCGCGGGTGATGCCGTCCACGCGGGCCACTTCTTCCGCCGTTTCCGGCATGGAGTAGGTCATCTTGCCGTCGCGGGAAAGTTCACCCTTCTGGAACAGCGGGTTGGCGAAGCGCCAGCCGATGGAGGTATCAAAAATCTGGCCGGGCTTGGCGAAAGCGGTCTGCGGTTTTTCCTGCACCCAGGGGGCGCGGCTCATCGATTCGACGCCGCCGGCCACCACGATGTCCGCGGCGCCCGATTTGATCATCTGGCTGGCCATGATGATGGCGCTCAGGCCCGAGGCGCACAACCGGTTGACGGTGATGCCCGGGATGTGCAGCGGCAGGCCGGCCAGGATGGTGGCCATCCGGGCGACGTTGCGGTTTTCCTCGCCGGCACCGTTGGCGTTCCCGAGGATGACCTCGTCAATCGCGTCCGGGTCGACGCCGGCACGGGCCACGGCCTCGCGGACCACGAGTGCGGCCAGGTCATCGGGACGGACCCCGGAAAGGGCGCCCCCGTACCGCCCCACCGGAGTGCGGGCACCGCCAACAAGAAAAGCCTCGACCATGAGAACATCCTTCACCAAGGGAGCTGGGCCGCAATAAAATTACCGACCGTTCGTTCTATAAAGATTACACACCGGCCCAGCGGGGTCAACCGGACGGCCCCTGATGACGCCGCCGGGCTCAGGCGACCGTGATGCCCAGGTGGCCTGCCAGCAAGGGGGCGAGCAGGGTGAGCTGGTACTCGTCGACGACGATGCCGGAGAGACTGCCCAAGCCGCTCACAGAGCGGAATTCCGTGCCCCGGAGGTCAAAATCCTTGAGCCGGGCGCCGCTGAAGTCCACGCTTCCGATGGTGCAGTTCTTCAGCGCGACCCGGGTGGCCGTGCAGGAGCCCAGGTCCAGTTCGTTGATGATGCAGTCGCTGATCTGCACGTCGGTCAGTTTGGACCCCCGGAAATTGACGTAGTCCAGCTTGCCACCGTCGATCCGCACGGACTGCCAGCCGCTCTCATACAGTTCCGCCGAGCCCCAGCGCGGATTGCGGATCTCGACGTCGCGCAGGTGTGAGCGCGCGGCCGTCAGCACCGGGGCATACACCTCGGCCAGGATGCTGTCCCGGAACCCGGCACCGCGCAACTGGGTCTCGTTGAAGGAGGCGCCGTTGAACTCGCATTCGGCGAAGTCGGTGCCGCTGAGCTCCAGTCCGTCGGCGTCCGCGCGGCTGTACCGGACGCCGTCGTACCTCATCCCGCGGCGGAACTCCGGCGCGGGATCATCGACGAGGTCCGGGAGGCGGACCGGCGTGAGCCGCGGCGCGGTGATTTTGGATTTCCCCGACGCCGCCATCAGAGGCCTTCCGCTTTGCCGGCGATCTCGGCGAGGTCCCGGGCCAGGCCCTTGCGCGTGAGCCTCATCCCCAGCGGGCCAAAAACCACCATCGCGGCCCTGGCGAGCCGGGTGGTCCGGACTGGAACGGCGGTGAACGTCAGGGTGAGGTCCGTGCCGCCGTCGCGCTCCGCCAGGCTGAACCGGGACGTGTAGTCGGTGCCGCTCTGGCGGGCCTGCACGGTGGTGCTTCCGGTGCTCCCCGCACTGCCAGCGCGTCCCGGGGAGGGCGGTTCACAGCGGGAAACCCACATCTCCACGGTCTCGGGCCGGCCGAACATGGTCCGGGTCTCCCGCCAGCGGGTCCCTTCGGCATAGGCGCTGCCTGTGATGAGCTGGACGGATTGGACGGCGGACAGGGTTGCGGGCGAGCCGGGAATGTCCGTAACGACGGCCCACACCTTGGCCGCCGGGGCGTTCACGTGCTGGGTGAGGGTGGTTTTTAACTCCATGGTTCGAGCCTAGTCCGGCGCCCCAAGATCCCTCAGCCACACCCTGGCCGAAGTCCGCCGAAAAAAGGACTTGAATTAGTAAGCATGCTTCGTGTTAGGCTAAAACTGCGTTGAATTTCAACCGGAAACGAAAGGTGGAGCACACCATGGGTATCGGAGACAAGATTCAGAACGAAGCGGAGCACCTCGGCGGCAAGGCCAAGGAAGCTACCGGAAACGCCACGGACAATGACCAGCTGAAGGCCGAAGGCCAGAAGGACCAGGTCGTTGCCGACGCGAAGAAGGTTGGCGAGAACGCCAAGGACGCGTTCAAGCGCGACTAATCCGCACACAGACGGCGTCGGGCGTTCCTTTGGGGGACGTCCGGCGCCGTTTTTTGTGCTCTTTTCACTTTGGTGCCCGGCCGGATCTTGGGAGCCCCCGGCGCGCACGCGGTGCACACCCGGCGCGCTTCAGTGCAAGACTGTCGGCAACCGCCCGCGACCAGCGGGCAGGACGCCACAGGAGCGCAGATGGCCAGGAAAGCTTCGGACCCGAGCGGCCCGGATACAGAGCGGCACAATGTCGACCTGAGCGCGGCCGGTATGGCGGCCGGGGGCTCGCCCCGTCTTTACGGCTACCTCGCCGAGCCGGCCGGGGACGGGCCGTTTCCGGCCCTGCTGATGATCCACGAAGCGTTCGGGCTCGATGACATCACTATCCGGCACGCGGAACGGATGGCCGCCGCCGGTTACCTGACGCTGGCGGTGGACCTGTTCAGCGACGGCGGCGCGCGACGCTGCCTCGTGTCGACCATGCGCGCCGTCACGGCGGGGCAGGGACGTGCGTTCACGGATCTCGCCGCCGCACGGCAGTGGCTCTTGGATTCGGGCCGCACCACCGGGAAGATCGGCGTGATTGGCTTCTGCATGGGCGGCGGTTTCGCGCTCCTGCTGGCCAATGACGGGTTCGACGCCGCGGCCGTGAACTACGGGCGGCTGCCGAAGGACCCGGAAACGGCCCTCGCCGGTGCCTGTCCGATYGTTGCCAACTTCGGCGCGAAGGACCGTGGGCTGCGGAACGGGTCGGCGCAGCTGGAAGCGGTGCTCGGGACGCTGGGAGTGGTGCACGACATCAAGGAATTCGAAACTGCCGGCCACTCATTCCTCAACGACGCCGAGATCGGGCCCAGGCCCCTGCGTCCGCTGTTCCGCGTCCTTGGGGTGGGCCCGGATCCGCAGTCCGCCCCCGAGGCCTGGCACCGGATCGAGGAACACTTCGGCCGGTACCTGAAGAATCCCGGATCGACTGCTCCGTAACCGCCCTTTTGGGACCCCAAAACGGCGGTTACGGGGCAATCGATAGGGTTGGAGACTAGCTGAAGAGCTCGCTCTTGGGTTCGTTGTGCTTGACCTTCTGCCAGCCGAGCCAGAGCACCACCGCGAAGAACGGGATGGTCGCGAGGGTCCACAGGCCCAACTGGAACACCTCGCCGGTCTTGCTGGTCATCGTGTCGAAACCGATCAGCACCGTGATGGCGAGCAGTGCCACCAGGCCGGCCCAGCTGGTCCACGGTGAACCCGGCATCGGCAGGGACGAGGCGTTGCCCTTGATCTTCCGCAGCGCGATCTGGCTGGCGAAGATGGAACCCCAGGTGAAAATGACGCCGATCGAGGCGGTGTTCAGGGCGAGATCGAACGCGTGGGAGCCGCCCAGCCAGATGTTCAGCAGGATGCCCACGAGGTAGACCGCGCCGATCGCCAGGATCGCGGCATAGGGTACGTGGCTCTTGGACATCCGGGTCAGCCACTGCGGGGCGTGCCCGTTGTTGGCCATGGTGCGGAAGATCCGGCCGATGGAGTACAGGCCCGAGTTGCAGGAGGACAGCGCCGCGGTGATGACGATCATGTTCATCACATCGCCCATCCACGGCAGGCCCATCTGGCCGAAGACGGTGACGAAGGGCGAGGTGCCGGCCTTGTACTGGTCCGACGGCAGGAGCATGGCCAGCAGGGTGACCGAACCGACGTAGAACACCACGATGCGGATGACGACGGCGCGGATGGCCTTCGGGACCTCCTTGGCCGGGTCCTCCATTTCGCCGGCGGTGATGCCGACAAGTTCGATCGCGTTGTAGGCGAAGATCACGGCGTTGAGGACCAGGATCATCACCAGGGCACCCTTGGGGAACATCCCGCCGTCGCCGGCAAAGAGGTTGGTCACGGAGGCGTGGCCGTTGCCGACCTTGGCGTTGGTGACCACCATGAAGGTACCGACGGCCAGGAAGATCAGGATGGCGGCTACCTTCAGGACCGAGGCCCAGAATTCGAATTCGCCGAACGCCTTAACACTCAGCAGGTTCACGCCCACCAGCAGCAGCAGCGCCGCGATGGCCGTCAACTCGACCGGTACGTTGGGGAAGAAGAACTGGAAGTACAGGCCGATCGCGATCAGCTCCGCGATGCCGGTCATGGCCCAGTTGATGAAGTACATCCAACCGGAGAGGTAGGCGCCCTTCTTACCGAACATCTCCCCGGCGTAGCTGACGAAGGAGCCGGAGGTCTGGCGGTACATGATCAGCTCGCCCAGGGCCCGCATCAGCAGGTAGGCGATTACGCCGGCGATGGCGTAGGAGAAAATCAGCGCGGGGCCGGTGGAGGCCAGCCGGCCGCCGGCTCCCATAAAGAGGCCGACGCCGATCGCGCCGCCCATGGCGATCATGGTGACCTGGCGGCCACTCAGGGACTTCTTGTAACCCTCGGCGCTGAGGGTCGAGTCGACGGCGGTTTGCTCCGGCGCGCTCTTGGCTTCTGTGGAAGTACTTTGTGGCACAACWGTTCCTTGTATGTCGGGGTAGCGCCGCAGCGGGAGGCGGCTCCGGGAGCACAGGCACAGGCCCGTCCTGCGCCCTCAGCGGAGGAAGGCGGGCAGGGGCGGGGACCGGAACTCACAGGGGGTCGCAGCGTCGCGCGGCTCGTCCATAGTACTAGCTTTCGGGGCCTCACCGTGACGCGGGCAACATCCTCGACGGCCCGGAGGACGCCCCGCCGCGGCGCCAGGGCCGCCACGAATACGCATTTTTAGACAACGTTTTGATACATAAACGCTGGTCAGGCCGTTGTTTCCATTACTCTGAGCGAACCGGCGGGAACTTCCCCGCCGGTTCGCCTGCACACTTCGTTGCAGGCCATGGCAGAAGTGCCGTGAGTCAGGGGGAGACTATGAAACGGAGAGCGCTACTGCCTGCAGTGCTGCTTCTCGCTTTAGCGGGGTGTTCAAGCGGCGGCCCAGGGCCAGCCACATCCAGCGCCGGCACCACCGCAGCACCATCCGCACCAACATCATCAGCGTCAGGATCGGCGGCACCGGACACGTCCGCGCCCGCCGACGTGTCCACATCCCTGAACGCGCCCTACGCCTGGCGGCAGTACTCCTGCAGCCCCTCCGCGGACGGGTCCTGGTCGTTCAAGGGAACCCTCGATAACACCAGCACCAAGAGCAAGGTGTTCACCGTGGCGATCGCGGTCACCGCGGGTCCCCTGGTGGCAGGGCACACGATCATCACCAAGACCATCGCGGCCGGCCAGTCGGCCGACGTCGATGCACCCGACTTCGCCAAGACGAAGGACAAAACCACGGCCTGCACGCCGGTCGTTTCCGTAGAGGATGCCCCATGAAAAAACTACTTCTTGTCTCGGCGGTGGTTTTTGGCCTGGCGGCCGGCCCGCTCGCCGTCGCCCCGGCATTCGCGGAGACCGCTACTCCGGCGCCCTCGGACACCGCCAGCCCTACGGCGACGCCGACGGACACCCCGTCACCGACCGGCTCCGCCCCGGCACCGGCCGATCCCGCGCCGGTCATCAGCCCGACGCCGACCACCACGGCCACCCCGGATCCGACCTCACCGGCGGTCGACCCAACACCAACCCCGGCACCCACCCTGACTCCCCCGCCGGCGCCGGATCCCGTCGTCGTCGTCGGCCCGATCGGCCTGAAGTGGACCTCGCTGAGCGGTGCCGCCGGCGCCCTCGGCGCTCCGACGGCGAACCAGCTGTGTTCCGGCGACGTCTGCAGCCAGGCGTTCGCCGGCGGATCGGTCTACTGGACCGCGGCAACGGGCGCCCGGCTGGTCCTGCGGACCGCGGGCCACACCGGCCCCTGGTGGCATGCGAAGGGCGGAGCGGCCCTGTACGGCTACCCTGTCACCGACGAAACCGCGGTGGCGGGCGGGACCATCCAGAAGTTCTCCAGCGGCCGCTTCCTGACTTGGACCACCAAGGGAGTCCAGCAGATCTGGTCCCGCGGCGGGATCGGAAACCTATGGCGGGCACAGGGTGAAGCCGCCGGACTCGGGCTGCCAAGCACGGCCGAGGTCTGCGGACTGACCGCCCGGGGCTGCTACCAGTACTTCGCCAACGGCGCCGTGTTCTGGTCCCCGAAAACCGCGGCCCGGGTTGTCCAGGGCGTCATTTACACCCGCTGGAAGGCCTCCGGCGCACAGGCCGGCGTGATGGGCTATCCCACCACCGCGAAGGCGTGCGGGCAGGCCGCCGGCGGATGCCTGCAGCGTTTCCAGGGCGGAACCGTCTACTGGTCCTCGGCCACCGGAGCCTGGATTTCCCGCGGCGCCCTCGGCGCCCGGTACCTCCGGGTCGGCGAGACCCGGAGCAGCCTGGGCTACCCGCTGGCCAACGAGAAATGCGTCCCGGGCCAGTGCATCCAGGCGTTCCAGCGCGGCTTTGTGGGCTGGACCGTCAAACCCGGGTACCGGATCTTCGGGATGTCGGAGTGCCAGAACCTGAACAACGGCAAGTCCAAGTACTCCACGTACGGCGCGAACCGTGTGCTGCTGACCTGGACCCAGGGATACGGGCTGAACCATGCGACCAACCTGTACTGCATGAAGATCGCCGGAACGTATGTCCCGGACTGGCGCACCGACGGGTACGTGGGCAAATCCGGGTTCAAGCCGCCGGGAGTTCCGTCCGGCCCCACCCGGAACCTGTTCTCGCCCACGGGATCCTTCTCCGTGACCGAGGCGTTTGGTCTCGGCAACCCGGGCACCAAACTGGCATACCGCACGCTGAATCCCCGCTCGCGCTGGGGCGGCAACCCGTGGACGCCGACGTACAACAAGTACCACGAGTCCTCCTCGTGGGTCGGCTGGGACGAGAACATGTGGTGGTTCGCCAGCCTGGGCTACTACCGGCAGGGCGTGGTCATCAACTACAACCGGCCCACCATCGTCCAGGACGCCGGTTTCGCCATCTTCCTGCACATGAACAAGATCCCGACGGCGGGCTGCATCTCGCTCGATGACTGGGCCGTGGTGGATTACATCCGCAAGTCCACCCCGGGTGACCGGATCATCATGGGAACCTACTCGGCGCTCTTCCGCTAGGACTCCGCACCGTATCCACCACAGCTAACGCCCGGCGCCCTCGGCCCGGGCGTTAGCTGTCTCCGGACCCACCCAGGCCCACCGCGCGGGCCCGCCGCGCGGGCTAGGCTTGGTGGCATGGGCACCGCACTCCGACAACCACCCGCGCCGCGTCCCGAACTGTATGCCTTCTCCCGGCTGGACTACGTCACCGCGGGCACCTATGTGGCGGTTGCGGCGTTCTTCGCCACCGCGTCCGGGCTGCTCGCCCCGCTGGTGGTGCACCTCTCGTCCAACCCGGCTGTCGTCACTTACGCCGTGAACCTGGTGTTTTACGCGGCCATCGGCCTGCTTGCCCTCTCCGCCGCCCACCAGGTGGCGCGCCGGGATCTCCGGGTGCTGGCCACCAGGCCGTGGTTCACCCTGCTGATGGTGCCSCTGGCCGTGGTGGCCGCGATGATCCTSACCGCCGTTCTGGTCGCCGTCACCGGTCCGCCGCAGACGTCCGCCAACCAGGCCGGACTGCAGGCCCTGATGCAACAGGTTCCCGCCTGGCTGATGGTGCCGCTGCTGGTGATTGTGGGGCCGTTCGTCGAGGAGTACATCTTCCGGCATCTGCTGATCGGCAAACTGAGCCGGCGGCTGAACATCTGGGTGTGCTGCGCCCTGTCAGTGGTGCTGTTCGCGGCCCTGCACATCGTGGGCCAGGAAGCGCTGACCCTGCCGGCCCTTATGCCGTATCTCGCTATAGGGGCGGTTTTGGTGTTCGCCTACGTCTGGACCGGCAAGAATCTGATGTTTTCGTATTCAGTCCACGCCGCCAAGAACCTGCTGGCCGTCATCTTTATCTACGCGATCCCGCCCGAAGTCCTCGAGCAGCTCCAGTAGGCCGCCTAAAAGCCGGTGCGGGACGGAACTTCCGCCCCGCACCTAGCTTCCGGGCCGCCGTCGTCGTAGGTTTTTCCCATGGCACTGAACATCCAGATAGCTGTCGATTGCCTTGACCCGCATGCCCTTGCCGACTGGTGGGCCGAGACCCTGGAATGGGCCGTCGAACCGCAGGATGAGGCCTTCATCCGGTCCATGATCGAGCAGGGCTTCGCGACGGACGCGGAGACCAAGCTGCACCACGGGAAGCTGGTCTGGCTGACCGGCGCCGCGATCCGTCCGCCGGGGGACCTCGATGCCAAGCCGCCCACCCGCAGGATCCTGTTCCAGACAGCGCCCGAACCGAAGACCGTGAAAAACCGGATCCACTGGGACGTAAACCTGGCCGGGGCGGACAAGGACGCGGCACGGGCAGCCCTGGAAGCGCGCGGCGCCACGTTCCTCTGGACTGCCAATGAGGGCCCGCATTCCTGGCACACCATGGCGGACCCGGAGGGCAACGAGTTCTGCATCAGCTGAGCCGATTACTACACTCGGACTGTGAGCAACGAAATCCCCGCCAAGGTGTCCGACGTCTTTGACCCCACCCGCTGGCGCACCGTGACCGGCTTCGACGACTTCCAGGACATGACGTACCACCGGCAGGTGGAGCGCGCCGCGGACGGCACCGTGGTGCGGGACCTGCCCACCGTCCGGATCGCCTTCAACCGGCCCGAGGTCCGCAACGCGTTCCGGCCCGGCACCGTCGATGAGCTCTACCGGGCC
>NZ_JBFTNO010000017.1:0-26200 GCF_056397525.1 Arthrobacter sp. 05L45_2
CATTTGGGCTGCGCTGCTTGCTCGACGGGGCCGGCCGGGCGGCCGTTCCGGAGCACGCACAGGCGCGCAAGCATGTCCAGTGGAAGCCGATCGCGGGCTATCTAGGTGCTGGCACTGGGACCAGCGGGTGTGTCTCAAGATCGCGTAGGGGCGGGCTTGTTGAATTCATAAAAAATGGAAATCAACGACCGGGCATCCATTACTACCGTTCCAGTCTAGCTGTTCGGCGTTCGGAACCCCGACGGCGGCTGGCAGCGGCGCGGCACAGGCCACACCGGCTCCGGGTGCGGTGTTGGGCCCGGACGGGGTAATTCAGCCCACCAGCTCCAGCCGGACCTCCCGCGTGACGATGTCCGCGGATACCACACGCACCCGCACCTGGGTGCCGGACTCCAGCTCGCCGGGGCAGCGTGCCGTCACCGCGGGCTCGGCGATCTGGACGATCCCGGACGGGCCGTTGCCGTTCCCGTTTCCATTCGCGTTGCCGTTGCCGTTGGCGTTGGCCGGGGCACCATTCGCACCGTTCGCACCATTCGCGCCATTCGCGCCGTTGGGTGCACCGTTTTTGGCCGGCTTCGATCCGGAGATGACGACGGCGTCGAACTCCTGGCCGACGTGGTTGATGAGCAGGGCGGCCTCCACTGTGTCCAGCGCCAGCCGCTCGAGTTTGGCGGCCAACTGGTCGGAGGCGGCCATGATCGCCGGCAGGGAGGGCAGTGCCTCGCGGGCCCACCCTGGAACCTCGTCGCCGTTGGACAGCGCCTCGCAGATGACGAGGACAAACCGGTCGATCAGGCGGCGCAGCGGGGCCGTTGAGTGGGCGTACGCCGCCCCGATGGCGGACTGGATGGCGTCCTCGGGAACCACGCCGTCGAACGGGGTGTAGCCGGCGCCGCGGAACAGCATCCCGGCCGAGTGCACAATGGCCAATTGGCGCGGGTCGGTGGGATCCAGGGTCCGCAGGTATTCCCCGTAGCTGATCCGGCCGTCCCACGGCTTGCCGAGGGCGCCGGTCTGGCGCCGGAAGTGCCGGAGCGAGCGCTCATCGGGGGCCGGCATGGTGCGCAGGATGCCCACCTTGCCCTGCAGCATCAGCTCGGCGGCGGCCATCCCGGTCATCAGGGAAATCTGGGCGTTCCAGTCTTCCACCGGCAGCGGCGGGGCGGCGACGATCCGGTAGCCGCCGTCGGGCAGCTGCTCAATTTCCTGTTCGGGAATATTCAGGCTTGCCCCGCCGCGGGCGCGCTCGAGCTCCACCCGTTTGCTGCCCACCTCCTTGAGCAGCTGCAGCACGGGCGCGGCGGTCCCGGCGTCGAGGTCCGCCTGCACACCGTGGTAGCTGAGCTTGGCACGGCTGCGGACCTGCGCCCGCCGGACCCGCACCGAGGACACCTCGGCGGCCGCGTCGAGGTCGAACTCCCAGACGAAAGCGGCGCAGAGCTGGTCGGCGAGGAGGCTGCCGGCGGCCTCGCTGATGATCTCGGGGTGCAGCGGGATCCGGCCGTCCGGGGTGTAGAACGTCTGCCCGCGGCGCCTGGTCTCGGCGTCGAGTGCACCGCCGGGAGCCACGAAGGAGGGGACATCGGCAATCGCGTAGAACACCTTGTAGCCGTCACCGGAGCGGTCGATGTACAGGGCCTGGTCCAGGTCCGTGGAGGACGCCGGATCAATGGTTACGAACTCCACGTGCGTCAGGTCCAGGCCGGGCAGCTCATGGCCGGCCACGGCGGCCTCGGCGTCCCGCCGCGCGTCGGCCGGGAACGGTCCCGGCAGTTCCAGGACGGTGCGCAGCGCGTTAAGCGCCTGGGCCAGCTGGTTCTGCTGCTGTCGGACGCTCGGAGTCAGGCGATGATGAGACACGGAATCAGGGTAGCCCGATTTCCGCCGCTAGTGTTGAAGCATGAGCACCTCCCCGGATGAGCCCGCCCGCTTCAACCGTTTCCGCAGGGACCTGCTGGGCGTTATGGCCTACGGGGAGTTGTCGGCGTTCGAACGGCTCTCCTCCGACGCCCGGTATTCGCCCACCCTGCACGACCGGTCCGTGCTGGGCCGCCTTGCCGTCATCGAGTTCCAGCACTTCGAGCTGGTCTGCGCGAAACTGGCCGAACTCGGCGTGGACGCGGAGGAGGCGATGCAGCCGTTCCRGGCCTCGGTGGACCACTTCCATGAGCGCACCCGGCCCGCCGACTGGTACGAGTCACTGATGAAGGCGTACGTGATCGACACGGTCTCCGCCGACTTTTACCGGCGGGTTTCGGGTTATGTGGACGCCGGGACGGCCGGCCTGATCGAGCAGGTCCAGTCCGCAGGCGACGCGACGGCCGTGCTCCGGGAGCGGCTGAAGGCGGCGCTGGCCGATGACCCGCGGCTGGCCTCCCGGCTGGCCCTGTGGGCCCGGCGGTTGCTCGGCGAGGCGCTCACCCAGGCCCAACGGGTCAGTGTGGACCACGCGTTCCTCGACGGGCTGGCCGGTGAGGACCCGGCCCGGGCCGGTGAGCTCGCCCGGGAGCTCACCGCGGAACTCGCCGCCGGGCACTCCCGCCGGATGTCCGGGCTGGGGCTCGCGGGCTAGCTAGCCGACGTCGGAATCCGCGCCGGCGTCGAGCGCGGCGAGCAGGGCGCGCGCTGCGCCCGCCGGGTCCGCGGCCTCGGTGATCGCCCGGACCACCACAATCCTGCGGGCCCCGGCGTCGACCACCTGCTCCACGTTGCCCAGATCGATCCCGCCGATCGCGAACCACGGCACCACTCCGGAGACCTTGCCGACGCCGGCTTCCGAGGCCCGCCAAATCGCCGCGGCGGCGTACCGCACCAGGTCCGTTCCGACCGCGGCGCGGCCAGGCTTGGTGGGCGTCGCCCAGACCGGCCCCACGCAGAAGTAGTCCAAGCCGGTCCGGCCCGGGGAGGCGGCGATGGCCGCGTCCACCTGGTCCGGCGTGTGGGTGGACATGCCGATCACCGTGTTCTTGCCCAGGAAGTCGCGGGCCGCCGTGAACGGAATGTCCTTCTGGCCGATGTGGAAGACCGGCGCACCCGCCAGCGAGGCGAGGTCGGCGCGGTCATTGACGGCCCACAGCCGGCCGTGCCGCTGCGCCGTGGCGTGCAGGACCCCGAGGAGCTCCAGTTCCTCGGCCGCCTCCAGCGACTTGTCCCGCAACTGGATGATGTCCACCCCGCCGGCAAAGGCAGCGTCGACAAAATCTTCAAAGTCCCCGCGCTCTTTCCGTGCATCAGTGCACAGATACAGGCGGGCGGTGGTGTGCAGGTCCTGGCTCATATCCCAAGCGTAGTTCCTCTAAACTGGGCGCATACCGCGGGAGCCCGCGGGCCGTACGCGGCCGCCGGGCTGAGAGGGCGTCAGAGCCGACCGCTTGACCTGATCCGGTTAGTACCGGCGTAGGGAAGGAAACCATGACCCCACCAGCCGTACCGTACGACGTCGCCGTGATCGGCGGGGGAGTGATCGGCCACGGAATCGCCTGGGCAGCGCGCCGCTCCGGCCGGACTGTGGCCCTCATCGATGATGCCCCTGGCAGCGGCGCCAGCTGGGCCGCCGCCGGCATGCTGGCGCCGGTCAGCGAACTGCACTACCAGGAGGAAGACCTCCTGGCCCTGATGCTCGAAGGCTCCAGGCTGTGGCCGGCCTTCGCCGCCAGCCTGGCCGACGGCGCGCCCGGGGGCCTGCCCGACGGCGGCCCGCAGCCGGGCAGCACCGGCTACAGCACGACGCCGACCCTCGCCGTCGGCGTGGACGCCGCCGACCGCCGGGCGCTCACCGACCTGCGGGAGGTGCAGCTGGCGTGCGGCCTGGCCGTGGACCCCCTGACGGTGCGGGAGGCACGGTCCCGGGAGCCCCTCCTGAGCCCCGGCATCTCCTGCGCCTTCGCCATCCCCGCCGACCACCAGGTGGACCCGCGGCGGCTGCTGGCACGGATGGGGCGTCTGCTGGCCGCCGACCCAGAATTCGT
This sequence comes from Arthrobacter sp. 05L45_2, assembly GCF_056397525.1. NCBI lineage: Bacteria > Bacillati > Actinomycetota > Actinomycetes > Micrococcales > Micrococcaceae > Arthrobacter > Arthrobacter sp. 05L45_2. The sequence goes on from NZ_JBFTNO010000017.1 coordinate 3,969, forward strand.
GGCCGTGCCGAGCCGGGCGGCCGCCCTGCTCTGGGATGACGGCCGCGTCGCCGGGGCCCGGCTGGAGGGCGGGGGAGATATCCGCGCCACCGAAACGGTCGTGGCCAACGGCCTCGGCGCAACCGATCTGCAGGCCCTGCCGCAGGGGCTGGTGCTGCCGCTGCGCCCCGTCTACGGTGACATCCTCAGGCTGCGGGTGCCGCCCCGGCTCCGTCCCTTGCTGGGCTCCACGGTCCGGGGGCTGGTCCGCGGGGTCCCGGTGTACATCGTGCCCCGGGACGACGGCACGGTGGTGATCGGCGCGACCCAGCGCGAGGACGCACCTTCGACCGCCAGCGCGGTCTCGGCCGGCGGCGTCTACCAGCTCCTGCGTGACGCCCAGCAGCTTCTTCCGGCGGTCGCCGAACTCGAACTGCTGGAAGCCACAGCGCGGGCGCGGCCGGGCACACCGGACAACGCCCCGCTGATCGGGCGGGTCGCCGGTCCGGGGGATGGCCCTGACATCGAGGGCCTGATCATCGCCACCGGGTTCTTCCGGCACGGGGTCCTGCTGACTCCGGCCGCCGCGGCGATCTGCCAGGCGTTGCTGGACGGCCGGCCGGATCCGCGCTGGGCCCGGTTCCGCCCCGACCGCTTTCCCCGCCCCCAGGCCGCGGCCCATAGATTCTCAGCAAAAGACAGGACACCAGCATGAACATCAGGCTCAACGGAGCACAGCACGCCGTCGCCGACGGCGCCACCGTCAGCGCCCTGGTCAGCGGGGTCACCGGACGGCCGCTTGCCGCCAACGGCCAGGCCACGGACGGGCGGAAGCTCGGCGTCGCGGTCGCCCGCAACGCCGAGGTGGTCCCGCGCAGCCAATGGCACGCGACGGCGCTCGCCGAGGGCGACGACGTCGAACTCGTCACCGCAGTGCAGGGAGGATAAACGCCATGGAAGAGACCGTACTRACCCAGACCGAGCCGGGCCGTGACCTGCTGACCGTGGACGGCGTCGACCTGCGCTCGCGGCTGATCATGGGCACCGGAGGCGCGCCCAGCCTCGACGGACTGGGCGCCGCGCTGGTGGCCTCCGGCACCGAGCTCACCACGGTGGCCATGCGCCGCTACTCCCCGGCCGAGAGCGGATCGCTGTTCCAGCTGCTGGCGGACCACAACATCCGGGTGCTGCCCAACACCGCCGGCTGCTTCACCGCCCGGGACGCCGTGCTTACCGCCGAACTGGCACGGGAAGCCCTGGAGACGGACTGGGTGAAGCTCGAAGTCATCGCCGATGAGCACACCCTGCTGCCGGACGCCCTGGAACTGGTGGAGGCAACGGAGCAGCTGGTGGGCCGTGGCTTCAAGGTTTTTGCCTACACCAATGACGACCCCGTCCTGGCGCTCCGGCTTGAGCACCTGGGTGCCGCCGCCGTGATGCCCCTGGGCGCCCCGATCGGCACGGGGCTGGGCATCCTGAACCCGCACAACATCGAGCTGATCGTGTCCCGGGCCTCGGTGCCGGTGGTGCTTGACGCCGGCATCGGCACCGCGTCCGACGCGGCGCTCGCCATGGAGCTGGGCTGCGACGCCGTGCTGCTGGCCACCGCCGTCACCCGGGCGCAGGACCCTGCCCTGATGGGCGAGGCATTCAAGCACGCCGTCATCGCCGGGCGCCTGGCACGGCTGGCGGGCCGGATTCCGCGGCGGGAACACGCGCTCGCGTCCTCCGCCATGGAGGGCCGTGCCGAGTTCCTCTAGCCGCAGCGGGCCACGGAAACGTACTGCAGGGTAGTTGAGCACTGTTGCGGAAACGGCAACGTGTCTATTGTGTCCCTTAGACCGCGGCACACCGTGGTCTGCAGGTCGCCGGCACGTCCCGGGAAGCCTTCCCGCACCGGGGGCCCGTCTCGAGGAGGAGGCGACGATGTCCAGTCCTGATGTGCCAACGCGGGGGCCGGCCAAGCCCGGCCCGTACGTGATTTCCGGAATTCTGTTGCTGATCGCGATCGTGGTTCCGTTATTTGTACCCGGATACTCCTTCGACCAGCCGCGCCTGGCGGGTATCCCGTTCTTCTACTGGTACCAAATGGCCTGGATCCCGGTCACCGCGGCCCTGGTGGGCATCTCCTATTGGCTGGTGACCAAGGAGGACCGCCGGCGGCGTGAAGCTGTCCGGGGCCAGGCCGGGATGGGGGAGGAACGATGAACCCCGCAGCCGTGCCCCTGGCAGCACCGGACCGGCCGGTCGACGGTGTGGCTCTGACCATTGTGATCGTCCTCTTTGTCCTGGTCGCCGCCCTCGGCTTCTTCGCCGCGCGGTGGCGGCGGGAGGAAAACACCGGCCTGCACAGCCTGGACGAGTGGGGCCTGGGCGGCCGCGGCTTCGGCACCTGGGTGACCTGGTTCCTGCTGGGCGGCGACCTCTACACCGCGTATACCTTTGTGGCCGTTCCCGCGGCCATGTGGGCCACCGGAGCCGTGAGCGGCTTCTTCGCCGTCCCCTACACGATCGTGCTGTACCCCATCGTGTTCCTGCTGATGAGCAGGCTGTGGTCCGTCTCGCACCGGCACGGTTTTGTCACGCCGGCGGACTTCGTCGGCGGCCGCTACGGCAGCAAGGCGCTGACACTCGCCGTCGCCGTCACCGGGATCGTCGCCACCATGCCCTACATCGCCCTGCAACTGGTGGGCATCAAAGCGGTGCTCACCGTCCTCGGACTGGGCAGCGCCGAGAACGTCCTGCTGACAGACCTGCCGCTGATCATCGCGTTTGTGGTCCTGGCGGCCTACACGTACACCTCGGGCCTCCGCGCTCCGGCCCTGATCGCCGTCGTGAAGGACCTCCTGATCTACCTTGCGGTGATCGTCGCGGTGATCTACCTGCCCATCAAGTTCGGCGGCTGGGGCACCATCTTCGACGCCGCCCAGACGAAGCTCGGGACCGTCAACCCGGCCACGGGCAAACCGGCGGGGGCCTTTATCCCGGGCGCCGCCAGCTACTCGGCGTACTGGACGCTGGCCCTCGGCTCCGCCCTGGCCCTGTTTATGTACCCGCACTCGATCACCGGCGTCCTGGCCACCAAGAGCCGGAACACCATCCGCCGGAACGCCGCAGTGCTGCCGCTCTACTCGCTCATGCTGGGGTTCCTTGCACTGCTGGGCTACGCGGCCATCTACGCGGGGACTAAACCGACCGACCTGAACGGGACCATCAACCCGCAGCTGGTGGTGCCGCAGCTGTTCCTGGACCACTTCCCGTCCTGGTTCGCCGGGATTGCGCTCGCCGCGATCGCCATCGGTGCCCTGGTGCCGGCGGCCATCATGTCCATCGCCGCCGCCAACCTGTTCACCCGGAACATCTACCGGGACCTGATCAAGCCCGACGCCACCCCCCGCCAGGAAGCGAGCGTTTCCAAGATCGCATCCCTCGTGGTGAAGTTCGGTGCCCTGATCTTCGTGATCGCGATGGACCAGTCCGCAGCAATCAACATGCAGCTGCTCGGCGGGATCTGGATCCTGCAGACCTTCCCGGCGATCGTGGCCGGGCTCTACACCCGGTGGTTCCACCGCCGGGCACTGTTCATCGGCTGGGCGGCCGGCATCCTGTACGGCACCATCGCTGCGTACAACGTGGTCAACCCCGTGACGAAGGCCCACTTCGGCGGGTCCATCGCGGCGATCCCGGGCACCGACATCCAGGTGTACATCGCGGTGGTGGCGTTCGCCATCAACCTGATCGTCGCGGCCGTCCTGACGGCGCTCTTCCGGGCCATGAAAGTCCGGGAAGGCACGGACATCACCCGGTCCTCGGACTACGGCGCCGACGAGAACGATCCCAAGGTGGCCCAACTCCAGCGCGAGCACCCGCTGGCCGAGCCGGGAGGCCCCACGTACTGACCAGCAGGAGACACGTACTGACCAGCAGTAGACATCGGCCGGAAAACATTTTTCCGGCCGATGTCTTTTTCGCGCTTGCCCGCACGTAGTAGAGATGTAGCTAACAACAACCAACCCAAGGAGCCAGCGTGGAATACATGCTCTTCATCTGCACCGATCCCACCGCACCCGCCTACGTGGCCGCGGAGGACAACATCGAGGAATGGTCCGCCGACGTGGAGGCCCGGGGGATCGCCCGGCACGGTGACCGGCTCCGCCCGGTGCAGGACGCAACCACCGTCACGGTGCGGGAAGGGCGGCTGATGGTGGTGGACGGCCCGTTCGCCGAAACGAAGGAGTGGGTGGCCGGCTACGACATCATCGACTGCGCCGGGCTGGACGAGGCGATCGAGGTCGCTTCCAAGCATCCGATGGCAAAGTTCGGAAAAATCGAGATCAGGCCCGTGTGGCCTTTCGGATCCTAGCCGTGGACGGCGGGGTAGTGTGATGACCATGGAAATGCGCCTCGAAGTTGTCCAGGTACCGGTCGCCGACGTGGATGCCGCCAAGGCGTTCTACACCGAAAAGATGGGGTTCGCCCTGGACCACGACGTCGAGTACATCCCGGGCATGCGCGTCGTCCAGCTCACGCCGCCCGGGTCGGCCACCTCGGTGGTCATCGGCACGGGAATGACCGGCATGGCGCCGGGGAGCCTCGAAGGCCTGCAGCTGGTGGTGCCGGACATGGCCGCCACCCGCACGGAACTCCTGCGCCGCGGAGCGGAGATCAGCGAGGTCCAGGACATGGGCGGGATCGCTTTCGCCTATTTCAGCGACCCGGATGGGAACCGCTGGGTCCTGCAGGAGGCCACACGGCCCGAGGTCAAGGACGCCCACCAGCACTGAGGCCAGGTTAAAGAACTGTGGCCACTCGCCCGAGGGGGAGTGGCCACAGTGCTGTGTGCCGCGACGCGCCGTGTGCCGCGACCGGCTAGAGCCGCAGACCGGCTAGAGCCGCAGGATAGCGGTCATCCGGGCGATGTCGTGCTTGGCACGGGTCCTGCCGAGAAACAGTGCAGCACCTACCGCGGCCGCGGCGCCCAGCAGCAGGGGCAGTATCCACGGGATCCAGGTCAGGCCGGGCTGGTAGCCGAAGCCCGCAGCCATAAAGATAATCCAGCTCAGCATCCCGACCCCGAGGGCGATCCCGGCCGGAACGGTGATGCCGTACTTCGCGTGGCGCCTGTCATTGGCCCACACCACAAAACCCGCGGCCACGGCCACCATGGCGACCACAATCAGTGACAGCATTCAGACTCCTTTGTGAACTGCGGGTTGAGGGTTCGGGACGACGGCGCCGCTGGGCCGGGCGCGCGCCGGGTAGCTAGAGGGCGCCGAAACCGACGCGGCGGACTTCTTCGGCGCCGATTTCCACGTAGCCCAGGACGTTCGCCGGGATGATGACCAGGCGGCCCTTCTCATCGGTCAGGCGGAGCTCGGTTCCTTTGGAAATGGCCTCGGCAACGAGCGTCGCCACCGCRTCCGCGTCCTGGTTSGAYTCRAGGGCAATTTCGCGGCCGATGTTCTGAATGCCGATCTTTACTTCCACAGCAAGGCCTCCMAGCCAATCAAAGTGTTCAGGGTGTTTTCTATTTCTACTCTAGGACTCTTTGGGGAAGCGGGAGATTCCGCGCCAAGCTAAACGGTAAATCAGGTCACTGGCCACATCGAGGTCCAGGTTTCCGTCCGTTTCGAGCCAATAGCGGGCACTGACCTGCGCCATGCCGGACAGGCCGCGGCCCAGGAGCTGGGCTTCCAGGAGCGGCAGCTTCGTGTCCTCGGCGATGACCCGGGCGATAGCGTCGGCGAAGGTCTTGTTGAAGGTTTCCAGCCGGGCGCTGACGTCGTGGTCGTTGACCAGGTCCGACTCGAAGACCAGCCGGTGCGCCTGGTCGTCGTTGGCGATGAAGCGGAAATAGGCCCGCATCACAGCCTGGACGCGCTCGTCGTTGTCCGTGGTGGAGTTCAGTGCGCCCAGCAACAGCTCGGTGAGGGTGGACAGGTGGCTGTCCAGCAGGGCCAGGTACAGCTCCCGCTTGGACGGAAAGTGCTGGTACAGCACCGGCTTGCTCACGTGGGCCGTCTCGGCGATCTCGTCCATGGCAGCACCGTGGTAGCCGTTGGCTACGAAAACTTCCTGCGCGGCGGCGAGCAACTGCGCCCGCCGCTCGTCCCGCGGCAGGCGCGCCGAACGCTGGGTGCCGCCCCGTGCCTGGCCTGCCGACGACTTTCCGGTGTGGCCGTGCTCGACCGGTGCCTGATGAACCACTGTAGGCCCGCCTTCCCTCGCTGTTAGCTCCACTTTACGCGGGGGTAATATGACCTGGCCGCATCTTCGGGCATACATTGAAGTATGGCTTCCCAGTTGACCGCTAACGGCACCCCCGCAACCCCGGCCCCTGCCGCCGGGCCGCTGGTTGAACCGGCCGACGCACTGACACCCGAAGAGGTGGAGCGCTACTCCCGGCACCTGATCATTCCCGAGATCGGCACACTCGGGCAGCGCCGCCTCAAAAACGCCCGCGTCCTGGTCATCGGGGCCGGCGGCCTCGGCTCGCCCGCCCTGCTCTACCTGGCCGCCGCCGGGGTGGGAACCCTGGGCATCATCGACGACGACGCAGTTGACCTCAGCAACCTCCAGCGCCAGGTGATCCACGGCGTCGCCGACGTTGGCCGGCCGAAGACCGAATCCGCCCGCGATGCCATTGCGGCCCTGAACCCGCTGGTTGATGTCCGGTTGCACAACGTCCGGCTGGACGCCGGCAACGCGCTGGAGCTCTTCGCCGGCTACGACCTCATCGTCGACGGCGCCGACAACTTCGCCACCCGCTACCTGGTCAACGATGCCGCGGCGATCCTCGGCAAGCCCTACGTGTGGGGCTCGATCTTCCGCTTCGACGGGCAGGTCAGTGTGTTCTGGGAGCGATACGGCCCCACCTACCGGGACCTGTACCCGGAGGCCCCGCCGGCGGGCTCCGTCCCGTCCTGCGGCGAGGGCGGCGTCTTCGGCATGCTGTGCGCCGCCGTCGGCTCGCTGATGGTGACGGAGGCGGTCAAGCTGATCACCGGCGTCGGACGTTCCCTGCTGGGACGGGTGGCGCTCTTCGACGCCCTGGGCGGCAGCTGGCGCGAAATCAAAGTCTCCCGTGACCCGGAGGCGGAGCGTATTACCGGGCTCACCGACTACGAGGCCTTCTGTGGCATCACCCCCGCCGCGGACGCCGGCACCGAGCACACCGTCACCGCGACCCAGCTCGCCACGATGCTCGCCTCCCGCAAGGCCGGGCTCAAGGACTTCCAGCTCGTGGACGTGCGCGAGAGCGGGGAATTCGACATTGTCCGGATTGAGGGCGCCACGCTCATTCCGCAGGGCAGGATCCTCGCCGGCGAGGCCTGGGCCGAACTGCCGCAGGACACGGACATTGTGTTCCACTGCAAGGCCGGGACCCGGTCCGCGGCAGTCCTGGCAGCCGCCCGGGCCGCCGGCTACGAGCGCGTCAGCCACCTGGAGGGCGGCATCCTCGCCTGGGTGCGCGACGTCGAACCGGAAAAGCCGGTCTACTAGCGTCCGACCCAAAGCTGTCCCCGGCCACCCTGCCCGGCGACGATTCCCCGGCCCGCACGGGCCCAACCGGAGAGGCACCGCCATGACTGAAGACAGCAGCACCACCCCGCAGCACCGGATCGGGTCCGGGTTCGGCCCGCGCACGACGGCGGCGGAGGTGGTCGCCGGCGTCGACCTGCACGGGAAAACCGCGCTGGTCACCGGAGGGTATTCGGGGCTGGGCCTGGAGACGGTCCGCGCGCTGCACTCGGCCGGTGCCCGCGTGATGGTGCCGGCACGCCGCCCCGACCACGCCCGCAAGGTCCTGGACGAGGCCGGCCTCTCGGATGTCAGCGTCGCCGCGCTGGACCTGGCCGACCTCGACGCCGTGCGGTCCTTCGCCGCCGACTTCCTCGCCTCCGGGTTCCTTGGCGAGGGCGGCAGCCTGGACATCCTGATCAACAACGCGGCGATCATGGCCAGCCCCGAGCAGCGGGTGGGTCCGGGCTGGGAATCCCAGTTCGCCACCAACCACCTGGGCCACTTCACGCTGGCCAACCTGCTCTGGCCCGCCCTGTCCGCCGGGGACGGTGCCCGGGTGGTGGCACTGTCCTCGACCGGCCACAAACTCTCGCCGCTCCGCTTCGACGACATCAATTTCGACACCGGCTACGACAAGTGGAAGGCCTATGGGCAGGCCAAAACGGCGAACGCCCTGTTCGCGGTGCAGCTGGACGCGCTCGGACGGTCCTCCGGCGTGCGGGCCTTCGCGGTGCACCCGGGCGGCATCATGACCGAGCTGCAGCGCCACCTTCCCCGCGAGGAAATGATCGCCTCCGGCTGGATGGATGCGGAGGGCAACCTCAACGAGCACTTCAAGACCCCCGCCCAGGGCGCCGCGACGTCGGTGTGGGCGGCTACCTCCCCGCAGCTTGACGGCAAGGGCGGCGTCTACTGCGAGGACTGCGACGTCGCCGAGCCCACCGAGACGGGGACGCCGCTGGCCCGGATCAGGGGAGTGGACGCCCATGCCGTGGACCGGGCGGACGCCGAACGGCTGTGGCAGCTGTCGGCCGGGCTGACGGGTGTAGACGCGTTCGCGACGGAACACTAGTCCGAAGGGGACCCGGCGCGGGCCGGCCACTGGCGAAAGGACGGCGCCGGTGCAATAGTGGCCCGATGATCAGCCAGCAGGAGCTCTGGGACGAGGACGCCGCCAAGCAGTACGACACCCCGGGGGAGGGGATGTTCGCCCCCGAGGTCCTCGGGCCCACCGTCGAGGTCCTCGCCGCGCTGGCCGGCGGCGGACCGGCACTCGAGTTCGCTGTCGGCACCGGCCGGGTGGCCCTTCCCCTCACCGAGGCGGGCGTGCAGGTCAGCGGGATCGAACTTTCGCACGCGATGATCGCCCGGCTCCGCGAGAAACCGGGGGCGGACGTCATTCCGGTGGTCCAGGGCAGCATGGTCGACGCGTCGGCCGGGACAGGCTTTTCGCTKGCATTCCTSGTSTTCAACACCATCGCCAACCTCYTGACSCAGGACGAWCAGGTSCGSTGYTTCCAGAACGCCGCCCGCCACCTTGCCCCCGGCGGCCGCTTCGTCATTGAGCTGTGGGTCCCCCAGCTGCGTTCGCTGGCCCCCGGGAGGGGCGGAACTGTGGAAGTGAGCGAGCCCGGATACCTGCTGGTCGACACCTACGATGTGCTGCGTCAGCACGTCGTCTCACACCATGTGCGGTTTGGCCCCGAACTCTCGGACGGCAGGAATGCCCGGATCGGCCGGACGCCGCACCGTTACGTCTGGCCCAGCGAGCTTGACTTGATGGCGCGCCTGGCCGGCTTCGAACTGGAATCCCGCTGGGCGGACTGGGACCGCAGCGAATTTACCGCGGAGTCCCGCAGCCACGTCTCGGTGTACCGGCTCAGCGAAGGCTGACGTGGCCGGGGTGGCCTGACGCCGAGGGTCAGGCGGTTTCCCGGCGGCCGTCGACGGCTGGGAGGGAGTTGTGGTCCACCGGGCATTCGGCGGCGGCGTCGGCAGCCGGCCGTGCAGCGGCGGGCTGTTCGACCGTGATGCCGTAGACCGCCTCGAGGCCGGCCACGTAATCGTCCTGCTGGCCGTTGGCAGCAAGCTCGCGGGCCCGGACCGTGGGGACGTGCAGGAGCTGCTTGACCATCCGGCGGAGCGCGAACTCCACTTCCTCGGCAGCGGCCGTGCAGCCGTGGCGGGCGCGGACCTTTTCCATTTCGGCGTCGAGCACGTCCATGGTGTGGCGGCGCAGGGCAACAATGGCTGAATCGACGGAGCGAGACTGCCGTTCCTGCTCGAAGGCGGTTGCGGCGCCGTCAACAATCCCGCTGGCCTGGGTCAGGGACTCGGCCTGTTCCTGCGGGGCGGCCAGCCGGACCGATTCAAGGGTGAGCAGTTCCACGCCGTCGAGCTCCGCCACTGCGGGGTCAAAATCGTGGGTCAGCGCCAGGTCGATGGCAATCAGCGGCTGCGGCGAGGCCGAGCGGATCCGGGCGAGCTCCGGCGCTTCGACGCGGTTGTCCGAGCCGCTGCAGCCGATCATCACATCGGCGGCCGCCACCGCGCCGGGCAGGGTTGCGCTGTCCAGGGCGGTGCCGCCGCGGGTGGCGACAAAGCCGGCGGCGCGTCCGGAGGAGGAGAAGACGGAAATGTCGGTGCAGCCCCGTTCACGCAGCAGGGACATGGTGGCCCCGGCATACGCGCCGGTCCCGAAGACCACGGCCTTTTTGCTGGACCAGTCGGGGTTTTCGGACAGATCGGTGGCCAGGTCCAGGGCGACAGAGACGATCGAGAGCCCGCGGGAGCCCAGGGCGGTTTGCGCCCCGACGTCCTTGGCGGTCTTGGAGGCGGCCTGGAAAAGGCGCACGAGTCCGGCGCTGGCCGTCCCGTCGTGCTGGGCCGCGATCAGGGCCCGGCGCACCTGGCCGGCAATTTCGCGTTCGCCGACGACGGCGGAATCCAGGCCCGAGCTGACGGCGAACAGGTGCCGCGTGACATCCGGGCCGGTGCGGGTATTAAAGGAGCGGGAGACGAGCTGTTCGCTCAGGCCGCTGGCGCCGCTGATCTGGGAGACCAGCGCGGCACGCGCCGCCTCGACGTCGTCAGGGTGCGGGGCTTCGCCGTAAATCTCGAACCGGTTGCACGTGGCCAGGACAACGGCACCCGACACCGCCGGCGATCCGGCGAGGGCGGATGTGGCAAGCCCGGAAGCGCCGGTGCTCAGTTGAGCAACGGTTTCCAGGTCGATGTCGGCGTGTGTAGCCACCAATGAGAAAAGAACCACAGCACCACAATCATAGCTTTTTCGTGCCCGTGTAGAACAACTACCGGACGTGGGACTGCGCACCCCTGGCTGTGATTCCCGCCACGACAGGGGACCGGCGGCCTTCGCTGACAGGTTGTCGTTATCTTTTGGGGCCGATTTTCGGCACAATCAAAGGCATGACACCTAGCGCTGCGGCAACGAACGGCACCGCCGTCGACGGAACGGCAATCGACGGCACTGCAATGAACGGCCTCGACGCCGGCCACCCCCTGATGGACGGCCGCACCGCCGATTCACCGCTGATCACCGCGTACCGCGGCGGCAAGCCGTCCCGGCGCCCGGTGTGGTTCATGCGCCAGGCCGGCCGGTCGCTGCCCGAATACCTCAAGGTGCGCGAAGGCGTGGCCATGCTCGATTCCTGCCTGCGCCCGGAACTCGCCTCCGAGATCACCCTCCAGCCGGTGCGCCGGCACGACGTCGACGCAGCGATCTTCTTCTCCGACATCGTTATCCCGCTGAAGCTCGCGGGCGTCGGCGTGGACATCGTCCCCGGCGTCGGCCCGGTGCTGGAGAAGCCGGTGCGCACCGCCGCGGACGTCGCTGCCCTCCCGCAGCTGACCTGGGAAGCCCTTGAGCCCATCCGCGAGGCCGTGCGCCTCACCGTTGCCGAGCTGGGCAGCACCCCACTGATCGGCTTCGCCGGAGCCCCGTTCACCCTGGCCGCCTACATGGTTGAAGGCAAGCCCTCCCGCGACCACCTCGGCCCGCGCACCATGATGCACGCCGACCCGGAAACGTGGACGGCGCTGGCCAACTGGGCCGCCGATGCCTCCGGGATGTTCCTCCGGGCGCAGCTGGAGGCCGGCGCCTCCGCAGGCCAGCTCTTCGATTCCTGGGCCGGCTCACTGGGGCTGGCCGACTACTCCCGCTACGTCGCGCCGGCATCGGCCCGGGCCCTGAACGACGTCCGGCACCTCGGGGCCCCGCTGATCCACTTCGGTACCGGCACGTCGGAACTCCTGGTTGCGCTGCGCGATGTCGGTGTGGACGTTGTGGGGGTCGACTACCGGCTGCCCCTGGACGAAGCCAACCGCCGGCTCGGCGGGACCGTGCCGCTGCAGGGCAACATCGACCCTGCACTGCTGTCCGCGCCCTGGGAGATCCTCGAGGCCCACGTCCGGGATGTCATCGCCGCCGGCGCCTCGGCTCCGGGCCACGTCCTGAACCTTGGCCACGGCGTGCCGCCCGAGACCGACGCCGCGGTGCTGACCCGCGTCGTCGAACTGATCCACTCGATCGACCCGGAGTAGGCCCCGGATGGCCACAGGCCCTGCCGCAGGCTCCGCCCTTCCCGCGCCGACCGCCGTCGTGGTGGGCGGCGGCATCTCCGGCCTGCTTGCCGCCCGGGAGTTGGCCCGCGCCGGCGTCCGGACCACGGTATTGGAGGCCTCCGCGGAATGGGGCGGCTGCGTGGGCAGCCACGTGGTGGCCGGCCTGACCCTGGACAACGGCGCCGAGTCTTTCGCCACCCGGTCCACTGCGGTGGCGCGCCTGGCCGAGGACCTGGGCCTCGGCCCGCAGATCGTTCCGCCCAACCCCGGGGGCGCCTGGGTCCAGCTCCCCGAAGGACCCCRGGAACTGCCCAAGACCGGGGTCCTGGGCATCCCCGCTAATCCCTGGGACCCCGAGGTGCGCCGTTCGCTGGGCCTGTGGGGATCCCTCCGTGCCTCCCTGGACGCAGTGCTTCCGGCCACGGCCGGCACGTCATCGCAGGCCACCAGCGTCGCTGACCTGGTCCGTATCCGGATGGGACGCCGCGTCCTGGAACGCCTGGTGGCCCCCGTGGTGGGTGGCGTGCACTCCGCGGACCCCGCCCTGCTGGACGTGGACATGGTGGCCCCGGGGCTGCGGGCCGGCATCCGGGCCCACGGTTCCCTCGCCGGCGCCGTCGCCGCGCAACGCCGCGGACCCGCCGCCGTCGGCGCGCAACGCCAGCAGCCTGCGGAGCGCCCGGAGCACCCGGAACACCCGGGGCAGGCGGCCGGCCAGCCGGGTCCCGCGAAGGCGGGATCCGCCGTCGCCGGTCTCCGTGGCGGCATGCACACCCTGATCGCGGCGCTCCTGGCCGAGCTCCGCGGCCTGGACGTCAGCCTGCTCAGTTCCTCGCGGGCGGACGCTGTGGAGCGCCTGTCGGGCGGCTGGCGCGTAACCTCAGGGACCGCCCGGTACGAGGCCGAACGGCTGGTGGTGGCAATCGAGGGGCCGGCCGCCGTCGACCTTCTCGCCGGCACACTGCCGGCCCTGGAATCACTCCGCCCGGAAGCCGGCCCCGACGTGCGGCTGGTGACCCTGGTGCTGGACCGCCCCGCCCTCGACGCCGCACCGCGCGGGACCGGGGTGCTCGTGGCCCCGCAGAGCCCCGGCGTCCTGGCCAAGGCCCTGACGCATGCCACCGCAAAATGGGCGTGGCTGGCCGAACGCACGACGCCGGGCCGGCATGTCCTCCGGCTCTCCTACGGTCGCGGCGGGGACGAACCCGCCGCCGGCAGCCCCGTGTCCCGCAGCGACGACGAGCTGTTCGATGCCGCGCTCCGGGATGCCTCGTCGCTGCTCGGTGTCCGGCTGTCCGCGGGCGACGTCGTCGGCTGGGACGTGGTGCGCTGGTCCGGCGCCCTGCCCTTCGCCACCCTGGGCCACCGGCAGCGGGTGGACCAGGTCCGGCGGCTCTGCGCCGCTGAAGGAAACCTCGCCGTGGTCGGGGGCTGGCTGTCCGGAAACGGGCTCGCCGCGATCGTCGCGGACACCCCGAAACAGGTGGCGTCCCTGCTCCCTTGACGGGTCCCAGCGGGCCGCCGTCCGGCTCCGGACGGGGACGCGCTAACCGGAACAGGGGTGTTTCCGCAAATTTTCCCCCGCGCCGTTCAGCGGCTAGGGTCGATGACCATGGTTATGCACAGGTCCGAGGTTCCAGAAACGCCGGCCGGTCACCATGGGGGACTTCGACGCGGCACGGCAGTGGCAGCGCTCGGAGCGGTACTGGCTCTCACCGCAGGAGTTCCTGCCACACAGGCGGCCACCCCGTCGCCCAGCCCGGACGGCCCTTCGGCCTCGATTTCCGTGGGCATCGGCGACCTGATCGGCGGCATCGTGTCGCCGTCGCCGTCGCCCTCCCCGACGTCAGGCTCCAGCAGCCCCACCCCTACCCAGAGCACCGCGCCGCCGTCGTCGGCCGCGCCGGACCCGACTGAGACGCCGGCGCAGCGCGCCACCCGGCAGGCCAGTGCACCTGCCGCACCGGGGACCACGGCCCCGCAGCCGGCGCCCGCCGTGCCCGCAACCGGCCAGGCCACCGGCACCCAGGCCTCCGGCACCCAGCAGGCACCGGCCCCCGTGCAGGCCCCCGCCGCCGGCAGCCAGGCCGCCGCGCCCGGCACGCCGTCAGAAGCCGCTACCGGCACCGCCGCCGGCAAGGCCGGCACCCCGTCGGCGACTCCGAGCGGAACGCCCCGGTCCGCCACCACCATGTCCGCCGCCAAGGAAGCGACCCCGGCGTCGCCCAGCCCGTCCGGGGACACCATGCAGGCGGCGTCCTCGGTGCAGTCGTCCGGGCCCTCCGCACTGGTGGGCTGGGGGATCTGCCTGGTGGCTGTGTCCCTCGGAGCAGGAGCAGTGGTCCTGCGGATGCGCCGGATCTAAACCCGCCAACCCCGCCCCGCTGTGAAATTGAGCACTTCTACGCCTTGTAGAAGTGCTCTGTTTCGACTTAGCCCGGGGGAGGGGGCAAACTGGTATGCATGAGCCACACTTCTGCCGAATCTGTCACTAAAACCGGAGCAGCAGCCGAGGAATCGACCGAGCAATTCTTCACGCTCTGGACGGTCTTCAAGCGCTCCGCGGACGTCCTGCGCAGCGGCGACGCCGCCGAGGACTTCGACGCCCTGATCGGGCGGCTCGCCGAAGACGGCGTTGTCCACCGCGGCAGCTACGACGTTTCGGCAATGCGGGCGGACGCAGACATCATGGTCTGGCTGCACGGTCCCCGTGCCGAGGCCCTGCAGCGGGCCGTGCGCGACATCCGCCGCAGCAAGCTGTTCACCGGCACCGAGATCGCATGGTCCGCCATGGGCGTGCACCGCGAGGCCGAGTTCGCCAAGAACCACACGCCCGCCTACTCCCGCGGCGTCGAGCCGGCCGAGTGGCTCTGCGTTTACCCCTTCGTCCGCTCCTACGAGTGGTACCTGCTGCCGGACGCCGAGCGCGGCGCAATGCTCCGTGACCACGGCCTCCTGGGCAGGGACTTCCCGCAGGTCATCTCCAACACGGTGTCCTCGTTCGCCCTCGGCGACTGGGAATGGATCCTCGGCCTGGAAGCCCCGGAACTGGTTGACCTGGTTGACCTGATGCGGCACCTGCGCGCCACCGAGGCCCGCCACCATGTCCGCGAGGAAATCCCCTTCTACACCGGGCGGCGCATCAACGCCACGGAGATCGCCGAGGTCCTCGCGTGAGCCCGATCGACGCCGCGCTCACCGCCGTGAACCCCATCACCGAGGCCGGCCGGATGGCGCCCAAGGAGTACGACGCCGTTCTGCTCGCCTCCTTCGGCGGCCCCGAGGGGCAGGAGGACGTCATCCCGTTCCTCCGCAACGTCACCCGTGGCCGGGGCATCCCGGACGAACGGCTCGAAGAGGTCTCGCACCACTACCGCGCCAACGGCGGCATCAGCCCGATCAACGAACAGAACCGCCAGCTCAAGGCCGCCATGGAAACCGAGCTCGCCGCCCGCGGCATCGGGCTCCCGGTGTTCTGGGGCAACCGCAACTGGGACCCGTACATCCCGCAGACCCTGCAGGAAATCTACGACGCCGGTCACCGCAAGGTCCTGATGATCACCACCAGCGCGTACTCCTGCTATTCCAGCTGCCGGCAGTACCGCGAGGACATCGGCATGGCCCTGACCGAGACAGGTCTGGACGGCAAACTCGAAGTGGACAAGGTACGCCAGTACTTCGACCACCCCGGCTTTGTGGAGCCGTTCATCGAAGGCACCGCCGCCGGCCTCGCCGACGTCCGGGCCCAGCTGGCCGCCGCCGGAACCCCTGACGCGCCGGTCCACATCCTGTTCGCGACCCACTCGATTCCGACCCGCGACGCCGAGGCCGCCGGACGGTCCGACGGCGAACCGCGCCAGTTCGAACAAGACTCCGCCTACGTGGCCCAGCACCTCGCGGCAGGCACCGAGGTCATCCGCCGGGTGGAAGCCGAGACCGGCCTGACCGCACCGTGGTCCCTCGTATACCAGTCCCGCTCCGGCGCCCCGCACGTGCCGTGGCTTGAGCCCGACATCAACGACGCGATCGAGGAACTCGCCGGCCAGGGAGTCAAGGGCGTGGTGATCGTGCCGCTCGGCTTCGTCAGCGACCACATGGAGGTGGTCTGGGACCTGGACACCGAAGCCCTGGAAACCTGCGGCAAGCTCGGCATCGCCGCCACCCGTGTGCCCACCCCCGGAACGCACCGTAAATTCGTGGCCGGAATCGTGGACCTCATCAGCGAGCGGACCGCGGCGAACACCATCGCCGACCGGCCCCACCTGACCAACCTCGGCCCCTGGTACGACGTCTGCCGCCCCGGCTGCTGCGCGAACTTCCGCGGCGAAAAGCCCACCATCGCGGGCGCAGACACCTCTGTTGGGACCGGGCACGACCCCTACCCGGCCGGCACGGCGTCGTCCACGGCCGGCCAGGCCGCGCTGTGACGGTCCGGATCGGCACCCGGGCCAGCAAACTGGCCCTGACCCAGACCCAACAGACCGCGGACCAACTGGCCGCCGTCGGCGGTTTCCCGGTGGAACTGGTGCACATCCGCACCGACGGTGACGTGCTGACCGGCCCGCTGTCCCAAATGGGCGGCACCGGTGTGTTTGTGGCCGCGCTGCGCGACGCCCTCCTGCGGGACGCGTGCGATGTCGCCGTGCATTCACTGAAGGACCTGCCCACCGGCGCGGCGCTCGGACTGAGCCTCGCGGCGACCCCCAAACGCGCTGACGTCCGCGATGTGCTCTGCGCCCGGGACGGCCTCACCCTCGCCGCGCTGCCGGCCGGCGCCACCGTCGGCACCGGCTCGCCCCGCCGCGCGGCCCAGCTGCGCGCGGCCCGCCCTGACCTCGACATCCGGGACATCCGCGGCAACGTTGATACCCGCCTGGGCCGCGTCCCGGGGCTGCCCGGGAACACGACGGACGACGTCGTGGAGGGCAAATCCTGCGACCTCGACGCCGTGGTGCTCGCCGCCGCCGGCCTGCACCGGATCGGCCGGCAGGACGCCGTCACCGAGTACCTCGACACCACCGTGATGCTGCCGGCCGCCGGCCAGGGTTCCCTCGCGATCGAGTGCCGCACCGGGGATGCCCCGCGGAAGGCAGGGTCCACTGAGGGATCACAGGGGGTGCTCGCCCAGGCCCTCGCGGCCCTGGACGATCCCGACACGCGCCTGGCCGTCACGGCCGAGCGCGCCCTCCTGGCCAGGCTGGAAGCCGGTTGCGCAGCCCCGGTGGGAGCCTACGCCCAACGCAAGGGCAGCATGCTGCACCTCGAAGCCGTGGTGTGTGCCGTGGACGGGACCGCAACCGTCCGGGACTCCAAGGTCACCGACGGGCTGACCGAGGTGGGGGCCACCCTGCTGGGCATCGAACTGGCCGAGGCGCTGCTCGCGGCCGGCGCTGCCGACATCGCCGACCTGGCAGCTTCCTGAGCCGGACGGATTCCAGCCTGATGGGACGCCGCAGCGCCAGCCGCCGGCCGGACGGGGAGGCCGGGCCCAGGGTGCTTGAGGGTGCCCGGGTCCTGGTGACCCGCAGTCCGGACCGAGCCGGTGCGCTGGTGGCGGCCCTCCGCGAGACCGGGGCCGAACCGTTGCTGCTGCCGCTCATCGACTTTGAGCTCGCCCCGGACCAGCACTCCCTGGACGTTGCCTTTGACGCGCTCGGCGCCGGAGCCTACTCGTGGCTGGTGGTCAGCAGCGTGACCACCGTCCAGGTCCTCGAAGCCAAAGCGGCCGAACGCGGTAAGGACCTCAGCGCCTGGCTGCCGGGGAGCCTGCAGGTCGCCGCCATCGGCCCGGCCACCCGCCGCGTGCTGGAGGCCCGGGACATCGCCGTCGATCTCGCCCCGGCCGGGCAGCAGTCCGGCGCGGGCCTCCTCGACATCTGGCCCGGCGGCCAGGGCAGCGTGCTGCTGCCGCAAGCGGACATCGCCGACCCGCGGCTCCGGCGGGGACTGGCGGCGCGGGGCGCCTCGGTCCAGGCCGTCACCGCCTACCGCACCGTCGACTATCCTGCGGACCCGCGGCGCAGCCTCCCCGGCAGCCCGGCGGCCGCAGCCGACGACGCCGTCGTCCTGGCCATGGCGGACGCCAAGGCTGCCCTCGACGCCGGAGCCCTGCACGCCGTCGTCGCCGCCTCACCGAGCGCGGCCCGCCGCATCCATGCCGGCCTCTCGCCACTGGGTGACTGCCTGCTCGTGGCGATCGGACGCTCGACGGCGGCCGAGGCCCTCGCCCTCGGGCTCCCCGTCGCCGCCGTCGCCGAGGAACCCACCGCCACCGGACTCGTCGCCGCCGTTATCCAGGCCCTGGACCCGGTTCACCCCGCACCCCACCCTGACCCCGAGCACACTGTGAAGGACCCAACATGAGCTTCCCGACCCACCGCCCCCGCCGGCTCCGCACCACCCCCGCGATGCGCCGGCTGACGGCCGAATACCGCCTCTCCGCGGCCGAACTGATCCTGCCCGCCTTCATCCGCGAGGGCCTCAGCGAACCGAACCCCATCGCCTCGATGCCCGGCGTGCAGCAGCACACCACCGACTCGCTCAAGCGCGCCGCCGCCGAAGCCGTCCAGCTGGGCGTCGGCGGCATCATGCTCTTCGGCATCCCGGCCGAACGCGACGCCCGCGGCACGGCCTCCCTGGACCCGGACGGTGTCCTGAACAAGGCCATCCGCGACGTCAAGGCCGAGGTCGGCGACGAGCTGGTGATCATGAGCGACGTGTGCCTCGACGAATTCACCGACCACGGGCACTRCGGCGTCCTGGACGCGAACGGCTACGTCGATAACGACGCGACGCTCGAGATCTACGCCCGGATGGCCGTGGCCCAGGCCGAGGCCGGTGCCCACGTGCTTGGCCCGTCCGGCATGATGGACGGCCAGATCGCCGTCATCCGGCAGGCCCTGGAAGAAGCCGGCCACGCCAACACCGCCGTCGTGGCGTACGCAGCCAAGTACGCCTCCGCCTTCTACGGGCCCTTCCGCGAAGCTGTCGACTCGCAGCTCACCGGAGACCGGCGCACCTACCAGATGGACGCCGCCAACCGCCGCGAAGCGATCCTCGAAGTGGAACTGGACCTCGAGGAAGGCGCTGACATGGTCATGGTCAAACCCGCCATGAGCTACCTCGACATTCTTGCCGACGTTGCCGCGATGAGCCCGGTCCCCGTTGCCGCCTACCAGATCTCCGGCGAGTACTCGATGATTGAGGCCGCAGCGGCCAACGGCTGGATCGACCGGCGCGCCGCCATCACCGAATCCGTGCTCGGCATCAAACGGGCCGGCGCCAACATGGTCCTGACCTACTGGGCCGCGGAACTCGCCGGCTGGCTGAAGGACGCCCGATGAGCGCCCCGGCCACGCCCGGCCCGGCGGCAGGAGCCAACCCGACCGCCCCTGTAGGAACGGACACCATCCTGCTGGGCCTGAACACCTTCGGCGACGTCGGAGTGTTCCCCGACGGCCACCCGGTCCCGCACGCCCAGGTTCTGCGGCAGCTGCTGGAACAGGCCGAACTTGCCGACCAGGTGGGGCTGCACGCCTTCGGGGTGGGGGAGCACCACCGCAAGGATTTCGCCGTGTCCGCACCCGAGGTCTTCCTCGCCGCCGCAGCCGCACGCACCAAGAACATCCGGCTGGGTTCCGCCGTCACGGTGCTCAGCTCCGATGACCCCATCCGCGTATTCCAGCGCTTCGCCACCGTCGATGCCATCTCCAACGGCCGCGCCGAGGTGATGCTGGGCCGCGGGTCATTCGTCGAATCCTTCCCGCTCTTCGGGCTGGACCTGGCCGATTACGACGTCCTGTTCGAGGAAAAGCTGGAACTCTTCGACAGAGCCAGGGCCCAGGAACCGATCAGCTGGGAGGGCCGGACCCGCCGGCCGATTCGCGGGCTCAGCGTCTACCCGCCGCTGGAGCACCACCTGCTGCCGGCCTGGATCGGCGTCGGCGGCACCCCCGAATCCGTGCTGCGCTGTGCCGAGTACGGCTACCCGATCATCTTCGCCATCATCGGCGGCCAGCCGCGTTCCTTCGGACCGCTCGCCGGGCTCTACCGCGAAGCCATGGCCAAGTACGGGCACCCCATGCAGCAGATGGCCACCCACTCGCCCGGACACCTCGCCGCCACGGACGAGGAAGCACGGGAGGAGTTCTTCCCGCACTGGCTCGGACAGCGCAACCAGATCGGCGCGGAGCGCGGCTGGGGACCGGGCAGCCGGGAGGAGTTCGACCACCTGTGCAGCCCCGAAGGGGCCCTCTACGTCGGCTCACCGGAAACTGTCGCCACCAAGATCACGCTGCTCAAACGGAACCTGGGTGTGGACCGTTTTGACCTCAAATACAGCAACGGAACCCTTCCGCATGCCGCCATGATGCGCTCCATCGAGCTGTTTGGCACCGAGGTGGCGCCCCGCGTGCACGCGCTGCTGTCCGGCGCGGCATCCGCACCCGACCAGTCACTGAAAGAATAGGGACCATGACTTCCAGCCACCCTCGCAACGAGGAACTCTTTGACCGCGCCCGCAGCCTGATGCCCGGCGGCGTCAACTCTCCGGTCCGTGCCTTCGGCTCTGTGGGCGGTACGCCGCGCTTTATGGTCTCCGCCAAGGGCGCCTACCTGACTGACGCCGACGGCGCCGAGTACGTGGACCTGGTCTGTTCCTGGGGGCCGGCGCTGCTGGGCCACGCCCACCCCGACGTCCTCGCGGCCGTGCACGCCGCCGTCGACCGCGGCCTCTCCTTTGGCGCCTCGACCCCTGACGAGGCGAACCTCGCCGCCATCGTCCAGGAACGTGTTCCGGCAGCCGAGCGGGTCCGGATGGTCTCCACCGGCACCGAGGCCACCATGACCGCCATCCGGCTGGCCCGTGGCTTCACCGGACGCAACCTCGTCATCAAGTTCGCCGGCTGCTACCACGGCCACCTGGACGGTCTGCTCGCGGCCGCCGGCTCCGGCCTCGCCACGCTCGCGCTGCCGGGTTCGGCCGGCGTCACGGCCGCCACCGCCGCCGAGACCCTCGTGCTGCCGTACAACGACCTCGCCGCCGTCGAAGCCGCCTTCGCGGCGCACGGACCCAACATCGCCGCCGTGATCACCGAGGCCGCACCGGCCAACATGGGTGTGGTCACCCCCGGCGAGGGTTTCAACGCCGGGCTGGCCCGGATCACGCGCGAGCACGGCGCACTCCTGATCCTCGACGAAGTCCTCACCGGCTTCCGCACCGGGTACTCCGGCTACTGGGGCCTGACCGGCGGGGCCGCCGACGCCGCGGAACCGTGGACCCCGGACCTGCTGACCTTCGGCAAGGTCATCGGCGGGGGCATGCCGACGGCGGCCCTCGGCGGGCGTGCCGAGGTTATGGACTACCTCGCCCCGGTGGGCCCGGTCTACCAGGCCGGCACCCTCTCCGGGAACCCGGTGGCCATGGCCGCCGGCGTCGCGACCCTCACGCATGCCACCAAGGACGTGTACTCCTTCGTGGATGCCCGGTCACTGGAACTCTCGGGCGCGCTGTCCTCGGCGTTGGACACCGCCGGCGTGGACCACTCCATCCAGCGTGCCGGGAACCTGTTCTCCGTCGCGTTCGGCACGTCGGCTCGCGGCGTGCACAACTACGACGACGCTCAGGGCCAGGAAGTCTTCCGGTACGCGCCGTTCTTCCACTCGATGCTGGACTCCGGGGTGTACCTGCCGCCGTCCGTTTTCGAGGCATGGTTCCTTTCCGCCGCGCACGACGACGCCGCGATGAACCGGATCTTCGACGCCCTGCCGGCGGCAGCGAAGGCCGCCGCGGCCGCGCAGCCGTAAGCGGGGGCCGCGGCGGGCCGGGCCAGTATGCCCGGCCCGGCCCGGCGACCCTGGCGCGGCCAGCCGGCAATCCCGCGCCGCGCCGATGCCCATTGCGCACGGCGGCGACCGTGTGCGAATATTCCGGTGATCGTAAATCAACCACAGGAGGTGAGACCCATGTCCGCAGTATCCACAATGGGTGCTCCCCTGAAGTCAACGATCGCGCGACGGGCATAGTCGCAGCTGGGAGCGCCCGCCAGGCAAAAACGCGAAAGGCGACTCCCATGAACACCACACCAGCTTCAACTTCCCACACTTCACTTCCGCACACTCCGGGCCGTCGTGCCCTCGTCCTGGGC
>NZ_JBFTNO010000018.1:0-25898 GCF_056397525.1 Arthrobacter sp. 05L45_2
GCCGACGGCGGGGCAGGCCGTCGGGGCCGGGGTGCAGCCGGTGGCGAGCACCAGCGCTGGCAGCAGCGCCGGCAGCATTGCGGCAGATAACCGGGTCTTCATGGCGTCAGCCTAGCCGGACGTGCCCGGGAAACCGCGGCATTCTGACCGGGCAGGCATCCTGCGGGAAGTGAACGGGAGATGAACAGAACCACAGCATCACCGCAGGAACGCCCAACACGCACCGCATATGTGCCTACGGTGGTGCGGGCGTTCGGTCAGTCCGAACGTGCGGTGAGGCAGCCGCAGCCCAATCCGAGAAATATCCAATGAGCAATCAAGACGAGAAATTCCGGAGGTTTCCATGCCTATTTTGACCAGTCTTGCCGCGAGCAAGTTCCTCATCAGCTCGGTTGCCGCAGGCGCGATCGCCCTGGGCGGGGGCGCGGCCGCGTTCGCGAACATCACCACGGCCGACGCCGGCAGTGAAGCGACGGCCCCTGCATCCGCGGCCTCGGAGTCACCCTTCGAAACGCCTTCGGCGTCCCCGTCGGAGACACCTACCGAGACACCCACTGAGGCGCCCACCGAGACGCCCAAGCCCAGCCCGACGGCCCCGCAGGCACCGGAACCGGCCCCGTCCGCCCCGGCCTCTTCGGCGCCCGCTCCGGCAGAGCCGGAATCCGGTGACGACAACGAGGCCGGCGATGTCAACGAGGGCAACGAGGCCGGAACGGAGGCCACTGAAAACGAGGCCACCGAGCATAAGGCCACTGAGCGCAAGGGTGACGACGCGGCAGAGGTTGAAGCCGCCAAGCCGGCCGCCGCTGTACCCGCCGCGGCGACCCCCGCTCCCGAGGCCCGGCAGCACGGCCGCGATGCGGAACGTCGGGATGACTCCCGCCACCGCCCGGAACACTGGAATGTGGCCCACCACAACGAGGGCGACCACAACCAGGGCCACCACAACGAAGACCACAGCGGCCACCGTGACCACCACGAGGGCAGCGACAACAACGACTAAGCGCGGGCCGAGGGCCAGCTGACAAAAGGGAGGGTCTTGGGGCCCTCCCTTTTGCGTACTCTAAGCAAACAGTCAGGTGCCCCGGCACATAATGAAGTGAAACTCCGGCCAACCGCTATTTGGCCGGAGTTTCGCCATTCGCCCGGAGCGCCCCGAATCCCGCCACCAGTGCCTCCAGTCCCAGGCTGAAGGCCGCATCCGCCTGGTTCGCGTAGCCCTGGTCACCGAGGCTGGCGACGGCGGCGGAGAAGTGGGGCGTAGACGAGGCCAGGCTGCCGGCGTCGAAGATGTCCGCAGGCGCCGTGACGTCGTAGGCGGAGCCGAAGATAAAGGACTCAAGGGCCACAATCGCTGAGACAATCCGGGCCTGCGGGAAGCCGGCCCGGCTGAACCCGGCGCTGACGGCCTCATACATGGCCAGGGTCTTGGGCGCGTCGGCCACCGGAAGGACCGCGATCACCGGAATGAGGGGAGTGTGCCGCGAAAAGACATCGCGGTAGCTCCAGGCCCAGTCCCGGACCGCCTGATCCCAGGATTTTGATTCAAAGGCCGACACATCGACGAAAGACGTCAGGTGGTCCTGGATGAGTACCAGCACCTCCCGCTTGGAAGCCACGTGGTTGTACAGGGCCGACGGCGCCACGTTCAGTGAGCGCGCCAGGGCCGCCATGGTGAAGGCGTCATAGCCGCTCTTGCGCACCAACTGCAGTGCGGCGGACGTGATCCCGGCCTGGTCGAGGACGGCAGCGGGCGGCCGCCCCACCCGGCGGCCCGTCGTTGCGTCGGGGCGGAGCGGATCCGCGGTGGCGCTGCTGGCTGCCGGCATTCGCGACCTTTCTTCTTGGCTGTCCCAAGGATTATTCCACCGTAGGCGACTTTCTCCCGAGGTCTTCCCTCTTCTGCACCGTACCGCTATAGTCGTCGTAAATGAATGGCATTCATTTAGTGGTTAGCATCACTTTGCGGCCACGGAGAGGACATCATGCTGGAACTTGACCGCGACGTCGTCATCGTCGGAGCCGGGCCCGCCGGCCTCACCGCAGCCAGGGAGCTGCGGAAGGCCGGATTGAGCGTCGCCGTGCTGGAAGCCCGCGACCGCGTGGGCGGCCGGACGTGGACCGACACCGTCGACGGGGCCATGCTGGAGATCGGCGGCCAGTGGGTCTCGCCGGACCAGACGGCGCTGCTGGAACTCCTCGACGAACTCGGGCTCGAGACCTACGACCGCTACCGGGCCGGCGAATCGGTTTACATCGGCGCAGACGGCCGGCGCACGCTCTACACGGGCGACACCTTCCCCGTCAGCGCCACCACCGCGGCCGAGATGGACAAGCTGACGGCCCTCCTGGACTCGCTCGCCGCGGAGATCGGCGCCTCCGAGCCGTGGGCCCACCCCAAGGCCCGCGAGTTGGACACCATCTCCTTCCATCACTGGCTGCGGGCCAACTCCTCGGACGAGGAAGCCTGCAACAACATCGGACTCTTCATCGCCGGCGGCATGCTCACCAAGCCGGCCCACGCCTTCTCGGCCCTGCAGGCCGTGCTGATGGCCGCCTCCGCGGGCTCCTTCACCAACCTCACCGATGAGGATTTCATTCTGGACAAGCGCGTCGTCGGCGGCATGCAGCAGGTCTCGCTACTGCAGGCCGCGGAACTGGGCGACGACGTCGTCCTCTCCAGTCCGGTGCGCACCATCCATTGGGAGGGCGCCGCCGCTGAGGGCAGCGCGGGGCAGCGGGTGACCGTCGAATCGGACCGGGCCACCGTGACGGCCCGCTTCGTCATCATGGCCGTCCCGCCCAACCTCTACTCCCGGGTCTCCTACAACCCGCCCCTGCCGCGGCGCCAGCACCAGATGCACCAGCACCAGTCCCTGGGCCTCGTGATCAAGGTGCACGCCGTCTACAGCACACAGTTCTGGCGCGAAGAGGGCCTGTCCGGAACCTGCTTCGGCGCGGACGCCCTGGTCCAGGAGGTCTACGACAACACCAACCACGAGGATCCCCGCGGCACCCTCGTGGGCTTCGTCTCCGACGAAAAAGCAGACGCCATGTTCGAGCTCAGCGCCGCAGACCGCAAGCGCGCCATCCTCGAATCGATCGCCGCCTTCCTGGGCGAAAAGGCCCTCACCCCGGAGATCTACTACGAATCCGATTGGGGTTCCGAAGAGTGGACCCGCGGGGCGTACGCGGCCAGTTACGACCTCGGCGGGCTGCACCGTTACGGCAAGGACCAGCACGCGCCCGTCGGGCCGATCTACTGGGCCTCCTCGGACCTTGCTGCTGAGGGCTACCAGCACGTGGACGGCGCCGTCCGGATGGGGCGCCGGGTCGCATCCCGGATCGCCGCGGCCGCGGACCGGACCACGGCCGCACGCTAAGTCCCCAAAGTCCATCCAACAATCCGAAAAGAAGATCAGAGAGGTCGGCCAGATGCGTTACGTAGTGGGGTATTCMGCCAATGCCAGGGGCCGCGACGCCGTGAACCTGGCCGTCTCCCTGGCCCGCGGCCGCGGAGCGAGCCTGGACCTGGTGGTGGCCATCCCGGAGCCCGGGCCGTTCAACGCCGCGCACGCCCCCGCCGCGGGATATGACAGCTATCTGCACCAGCAGGCGGGGGAATGGCTGGAGGGAGCCCTCGCCCTGGTGCCGGCGGATGTCCCGGCCGCAGCGCACGTCCGCAGCGGTGAATCCGATGCGCAGACGCTGATCGAGGCCTGTGACGAGTTCCAGGCGGACATGCTCATCATCGGCGCCACCAGCAGCGGGCTGTTCAAGCGCTTCACCATCGGCTCGGTGGCCAGTGCACTGCTGCACGCAGCCACTGTCCCGGTGGCCCTCGCCCCGCACGGCTACCACCGCCGGGAGGCCCTGACCCGCGTCAGCTGCGGACTCGGGGACCGCCCGGGCGCGGAGGAACTGCTGGACTACGCCGTCTCGATGGCGGTCAACCGCGAAGTTCCCCTGCGCGTGGTCTCCCTGCTGACCCTGGACGAGGGGGACTCCGGGGACTCCGCGGACGCCGCGACTGCCGCCAACGCGTACGCCACCCGGCACCTCGCCGCGGCGCTCCCGGCCGGCGCCGCCGGCGCCGCCGGTTCCGCTGCTTCCTCGCCCGACGGCAGGGCCGACGTCGTCGTGACCCAGGGCCGGGACGTCGAAGAGGCTGTGGACCGGCTCGACTGGGAAGACGGAGAGGTCCTCCTGATCGGATCCAGCCGCCTTGCCCGGAGCCGCTCCATCTTCCTCGGCAGCACCGCCAACCGGATACTGCGCGCGCTGCCGGTGCCGATGATCGTGGTCCCCAGCGACTACGAACTCAAGACCCGAACCCATTCAACGTCGAATGACACCTCCCGAGAGGCAACAGCATGAGCACCAAACACGTGGCTACCGCAGCCGGCCCGGCGGACCGGCAACACGGCCTGAGCGAGAAGGGCCTCAAGGCCGGGTCGGTGGGGCTGATCGGCGCCGTCGTCATCGGCGTATCCTGCATCGCCCCGGCCTACACCCTCACCGCCGCCCTCGGCCCGACAGTCGCCGAGGTGGGCGTCCACCTGCCGGCCATCTTCCTGGTCGGCTTCCTGCCGATGCTGCTGGTGGCGTTCGGCTACCGGGAGCTCAACAACGCCATGCCCGACGCCGGAACCTCGTTCACGTGGGCTTCGCGGGCGTTCGGGCCGTGGATCGGCTGGATGGGCGGATGGGGGCTGATCGCGGCGACCATCATCGTGCTGTCCAACCTTGCCGCCGTCGCCGTGGACTTCTTCTACCTCATGCTGGCCCAGCTCTTCGGCAATCCGGAGCTGGCGGACCTCACCAAGGTCCTGCCGCTGAACATCGCCACAACCCTGGTGTTCATTGCCCTGGCGTGCTGGGTTTCCTACCGGGGCATGGAAACCACCAAGACGGTGCAGTACGTGCTCGTGGCCTTCCAGCTGCTGGTCCTGGGCTGGTTCGCCGTCGCCGCGTTCAGCCACGTGGCGAACGGGACGGCCTTCGATGCCACAGCCATCGCACCGGACTGGTTCAATCCGTTCGCCGTCGAATCCTTCTCCGCCTTTGCAGCAGGCGTGTCGCTGTCCATCTTCATTTACTGGGGCTGGGACGTCACGCTGACCATGAACGAGGAAACGAAAAACCCGGAGAAGACCCCCGGCCGGGCCGCCACCGTCACGGTCCTGGTGATTGTGATCATCTACATGACCGTCGCTTTGGCCACCCTGGCCTTCGCCGGCGTCGGAACCGAGGGCCGGCACCGGAAACCCGGACAACCAGGGCAGCATCTTCGCCGTCCTCGCCGGACCCGTGATGGGCCCGTTCGCCATCCTGATGTCCCTGGCCATCCTGAGCAGCTCGGCCGCGTCGCTGCAGTCCACGTTCGTCTCCCCGGCGCGGACCCTGCTGTCCATGGGCCACTACCAGGCCCTGCCGCAAAAATTCGGCCGGATCAGCCCCAGCTACAAATCGCCGAGCTACGCCACCATCGCCTCGGCCGCCGCGGCCGCAGCGTTTTACGTCATCACCCGGACCCTGTCCGAGAACGCCCTGTACGACACCATCACGGCACTGGGCATGATGATTTGCTTCTACTACGGCATCACGGCCCTGGCCTGCGTCTGGTTCTTCCGGGCCGAGGCCTTCAGCGGGGCGCACTCGTTCTTCTTCAAGTTCCTGGCCCCGCTGCTGGGCGGCGTGATCCTGCTGGTGATGTTCTTCAAGACCGCCTACGACTCCATGGACCCGGACTACGGTTCAGGTTCCTCCATCGGTGGCCTGGGCCTGGTGTTCATCCTCGGCATGGGCGTGATCCTGCTGGGCGTGGTCCTGATGCTGGTGATGGCCAGGCTCCGTCCCGGTTTCTTCAAGGGGCAGGTCCTGACCCGCGGCTGATCTCCGTGTGTTGGAGGTCCTCCCTCCGCCGGCCCCGTGTGCGCTCCTTGAAAACTAAGCACACTTATCAATAGGCTGGCGGAAGGAGGACCTTCCTCCGTTGGATTATGGAAGTGGTGAGCGCATGTCGGACGCACAGGACATCAGCAAGGTGACGGACATCATCAACGATTCGCGGATCGGGATGTTCACCACCATCAATGAAAAAGGCGCCCTTGTCRGCCGGCCGCTGGCCGTTCAGGACGTGCAGGACGACGGCGACATGTGGTTCTTTACGTCGGCAGAAACCTCCCAGGTAGCCCACATCAAAGCCAATCCCGCAGTCAACGTCTCATTCGGTAAGCGGACCGAGTGGGTCTCCGTGGCCGGCACCGCGGAGGTTGTTACCGACCGGCAGGCCATCCACGACCGGTGGAACCAGATGGTCGAGGCCTGGTTCCCGGACGGCCCGGACACCCCGGGCGTGGTCCTGCTGCGCGTGGACTCCGATTCGGCCGAGTACTGGACCAGCCCCGGCGGAACGGCCGCGACCGTACTGCAGTGGGTGAAATCGAAGGTCACGAACAGCCGGATGAGCGTCGGCGAAAGCGGAACGGTCGAACTCTAGGCGCGGGTTCCGCGGCCGGGGCCGGGGCAGGGGGTCGGCGCCGGATTTCGCCGCTCAGTCGAGGATTTTCAGCGCCGTGCTCCAGGCGAAGGACTCGTATGCCGGGTTCATCTGCAGGCCCATCACCAGCATCTGCATCCCCTCCAGGTCGCGGGCGTGGCGCAGCGCGCCCACCTGGAGGGGCCGCAGTCCGGCCGCGGCCGCGAAGGCCGCCACGTCATTCCGGGCCGCCTCCGAATCGGAGGCAATAAAAACGTCCAGGGCCATGCCCTGTGAGGAGCCCTCCGCCAGCGGCCCGGCGAACGTCGTATTAAAGGCCTTCACCACCCGCGCGCCGGGCAGGAGCCGGGCGATTTCCTCTGCCGCGGAGCTCCCGGGTTCCACCTCCGAGTCCCCGGTTTCCGGGTCCATCGGGTTGCTGATCTCGATCACTGTCTTGCCGCTCAGCGTGTCGCCATAGTGCGTGGCGACCTCCTTCGCCGGTTCGAAATAGAGGGCCAGCACCACGATGTCGCCGTCGGGCACGTCGCCCAGGCCGCCGGACGTAGTGCCGGAACCCAGCTCGGCCGCGAGTTTGGCCGCGTTGTCCGGCGTCCGGTCCAGGACCTGCACGGAGCGGCCCGCTGCGACGGCGCGGAGTCCGATCGCCCGGGCCATGTTGCCGCTGCCGATTATCGTGATGTCAGTCATCATGCCCCTCCTGTGGAAATTTCCCGGGCGCCTGCGGCGGTCTCAGCCTCTGCCAGTGCCTGTTCGAAGCGTTCGACGGCGGTGCTGTAGCCCGTGGACGGCGTACCGTCCCCGCCGGTGCCGTTGTGACCGGTGCGGCCGTACCCGGTGCGGCTGTGACCGGTGCCGCCGCGCAAGCGATCGGCCGCCCGCATCGCCTTGTACATGGCCGCGGTCTCTGCGCACCCCGGGTCCGTCATGGCCGGGAATTCGATTTCGAGGGCGGGATCCAGCTCGTAGCGCTGCCAGCGTGCCAGGGCCGCGCGGTGCCGGAGCGCCGCCGCGGCGTCGTCGGCTGTGGCGTCCCGCACCGCCTGCCGGTTCTCCTGCCAGCGGAAGAGCGCCGGCGCCCAGCGGTAACTGAGCACGGCCGTGGCCACGGCGAGCCCGGCCAGGACCGATCCCGCCCGCGGGGAGGCCAAAGCCGGAAGGACGACGGCGGGAAGAACGACGGTGAGCCCCGCGAAACCGTCCCAGAACACGGCGTCCGGCAGGGCGCCGTCGGACGCCCGGTGCCTACGGACCATAAACGTCGAGGCGGCCACAACGCCGACAATCAGGAGGGCAAGCGCCAGGAACTGCCAGGCCCCCAGCGGGCCGGATCCTCCAAGTGACGGCATCGCGCACCTCCCGCGGGACGCGACCGGGCGGGCGCAGTTCCGCTGATTCCATTGGAGTCCATCCGCGCCGGACCGTCAATGGGCGGCTCCCCGCGGCAGCTACCGCGGCGTAGCCTAGGGCGCATGCGATTGAAAATGTGCAGTATCCACGTCAAGGACCCGGCCGCCGCCCACGAGTTCTACACCGGAGTCCTCGGGTTTGAAACGCTGATGGTGTTGCCCGAACACAACCTCTACATCGTCAAGGATCCCGGCGACGGCGGCAGTGTGGGGCTGCTGCTGGAGCCCAGTGACAATCCGATCGGGGCCACGTACATGAACGCCCTGCACGATGCCGGGATGCCCGCGATCGTCTTCGGCGTGCCGGATGTCCGGGCCGAATACGAACGGCTGGCCGCCAAGGGTGTGGTCTTCCAGTCCGAGCCGTCGGAGGGCCCGGGCGGCACAACGGTGGTCCTGGACGACGGCTGCGGGAACTACGTCCAGCTGCACCAGGACTAGGCGCGGGCCGCCGTTTCGACGGTTCCCTGCAGGCTGGATGGTTACCGGCGTCGAAGCGGCGCGGAACCGTCGAAACGGGCGGGCGCTACTGGCGTGCGCGCTTCGCTTCCTTCTTCGCGGCGTCGTCCTTGACCCGCTGGGCCTCGGCGCGGACGGCGGCGTGGGTGGCGCGTTCGGCCACCAGCCAGGCCGGGGGAGCCTGCAGCAGCGCGGTGATTTCCGCCGTCGTCAGCGCCTCCTCGACGCCGCCGCGGGCCAGGCCGCTGATGGAGACGTTGAGCTTCTGGGCGACGACGGGGCGCGGGTGCGGGCCGGTGCGGCGTAGTTCGGCAAGCCACTCCGGCGGGTTGGCCTGGAGCTCGGCGAAATCTGCGCGGGTGATAACCGAATCCTGGAACTCCTGGGGTGTTGCGGGCAGGTAGATGCCAAGCTTCTTGGCAAYGGTGGCCGGCTTCATGGACTGGGAGTTTGCAGAGGTCATGGTTCAAGGGTATCCGGCGGGATGGCCGCAGGGCACCACCCGGCCGCCGGGGCCGGACCATCCTGCGGCACTGGCGGTACTGTGAACGTGTGCCCGCAGACGAAGAAACAGCCCAGCCCCACGACCACCCCGATGCCGCCGTCCGGGAGCTGACATTCGCGTATGTTGCCGGTGTGACCCCCGGCAAGTGGATCCGGCGCTGGGAAGAGCGGATGCCGGACGTTCCGTTGCGCTCCTTTATGGCCGACGACGGCGCGCAGCTCGCGGTGCTGCGGGACGGCTCCGCGGACCTGAGCTTCGTCCGGCTTCCTGTGGAGCGCGAGGGCCTCAGCGTCATCCCCCTCTACGAGGAACAACCCGTGGTGGTCGCGCCGAAGGGGCACGAAATCTCGGTCTTCGAGGAGGTCGCGCTGGATGATCTCGCCGCGGAATCCTTCCTGGACGTCGCCGCCCTTGGCGGACCCGAACCGGCCCTGCAGGTGGTGGCCAGTGGCGCGGGCCTGGTGATCCTGCCGATGTCCGTGGCCCGGCACTTCAACGTTAAGGACACGGTGGCCCGGAAACTCACGGGCGCCCCCGGCACCGAAATCGCCCTGGCCTGGCCCAGCGACACCACAGACGAAGTCATCGAGGAGTTCATCGGGATCGTCCGCGGCCGGACCGCCGCCAGTTCCCGGCAGCCCTCGGCCCAGCAGGATAAGCCCAAGCGCGCGCCGAAGCCGGACCGCCGTGGCCCGGCCGTGAAGAAGCCGAAAGTGGCCCAGCGGTATGCGCCGAACCCGGACAAGGGCCGCGGCAAGGGATCCCGCAAAAAGGGAAAGCGCTAAGCCGACCCCACTGACTGGGGGGAGGTCGCCGTTTCCCGGGCGACCCCGCGGGCGGACCGGCCTACTTGGCGCAGGCGGCCTGGAGGTTMTTGACGGCGTCGGCCGGCACCTGGTCCCCGGAATCCGCGATCTGCTTCAGCGGGGTGGTGATCTCCGCCGGCACTCCTGCGCCCTTCGCGCCGGCCACCAGGCCGGCCAGGGCCTTTTTGTCCTGGACGCTGACCAGGCCGTCTGCCACGAGTGAGCAGGCCTGTTTCTTGATCTCGCTGCCGGCCGCGCTGGCAACCTGGGACGCGCCGTCATTGACCGCCTTTTCGGCAGCCTGCTGCACCTGGCCGCAGCCGGAAATGAGGAGCATCAGGGCAACGGCGGACAGGGCGGCGAGGCGTCGTTTCATGACGTCAGCCTAACAAGCGGGGTCCCGCGCGCTGGGCGACGCGGATGTAGCTGGGCGACGCGGATGTAGCTGGGCGACGCGGGTTGGTCCACCCGACTCGGATATTGCCCAGCGCCGCGGGTATTTCCGGTGCGACAGGTATTTTGCGCGTCGCGAGGCCAAATCCGTTTCGGCAGACCCGCGGCCCGGGAAAGTCAGGCGCCGTGGACCGCGCTCTGCTTTTGCTCCGAGCGGTCGAGGTAGGCCAGCAGCAGGTCCGCGGCCCGGGCCGTGTCGCCCGCCTCCAGGGCGGTGCAGATCAGCTCATTGTCGTCGAGGTAGCTGCGGTAGAAGTGCGCGTCCACCGTGGCCTTGTGGAAGAACAGCCGCATTTCGGCGAGGACCTGGGACATGATCGTGTCCAAGCGCCGGCTGCCGGCCAGGGCGACGATTGCCTTGTGGAAGTGCTGGTTTGCGGTGCCCAGGCCTTCCTCGTCGTCGGCTGCCGCGGCGGCGCGGCCCTCGTCGACGGCGGCGCGGACCGCAGCCACCCGCTCTGGGCTGCCGCCGCCGCGGAGGGCTGCGACCTCGATGGCGCGCCGCACCGTGTAGACGTCGTGGATGTCGCCGGGGGCAAGGCTGGCCACGAAGACGCCGCGGTTGGGCTGCCGGACCACAAGACGCTCGGCGGCCAGTTCAGCAAAAGCCTCGCGGACGGTGTTGCGCGAGACACCGAGGTCCTCCGCGATGGTCGACTCGGTGAGCCGGGCGCCCGGGAGCAGTACGCCGTCGGCCAGCTGCTGCCGGAGTTCGGCCGCGACCCGATCCGCCACGGACGGGACGGCGATCCGCAGCCGGGCCGCCGCTGCCAGGGCCTGCGGGGCGGCGTCGGGTGTGCTCATAGTGCCGAATCTACACGATTGTTCTTCAGGTGAATCGTCGGATTGTTGAACAATCCAACACAATGGGGCATCCTAGTAGGAGCACCACACTGAGACGAGGATCACGAATGGGCACTACCGGGACGACCACCATCGACCTGAACAGCGACGTCGGCGAGTCCTACGGCCGCTGGAGCATCGGCGACGACTCCGCCATGTTCCGGTCCGTTTCGAGCGCCAACGTGGCCTGCGGATTCCACGCCGGCGACCCTAGCGTCATCCGCCGGACGTGCAGGGAAGCCGTAGCCGCCGGAGTCCGGATCGGCGCCCACGTCGGCTACCGCGACCTAGCCGGGTTCGGCCGCCGCTTCCTCGACATCGACCCCATAGAACTGGCGGACGACGTCGTGTACCAGATCGGCGCGCTGCAGGCCCTGGCCGCCGCAGAAGGCGGCACAGTCACCTACGTGAAGCCGCACGGCGGCCTGTACAACGCGATCGTGGCGCACACCGCGCAGGCGAAGGCCGTCGTCGACGCCGTCAGGTCCGTCGACCCGGGCCTGCCCATCCTGGGCCTGCCGGGCTCCGAAGTGCTCCGCCTGGCCGAGGCTGCCGGGCTGCGCGCTGTCACGGAAGCCTTTGCCGACCGCGCCTACAACCCGGACGGCACCCTGGTTTCCCGCACGCTGCCCGGCGCCGTGCTTCACAACCATGCCGAAGTCACCGAACACGTCCTGCGGATGGCCGCCGATTCGGCGGTCCGCACCGTCGACGGCTCCATCCTGAAGATCCGCGCGGAGAGCATCTGTGTCCACGGCGACTCCCCGGGAGCCGTCGCGATGGCGGCCGCCGTCCGGGAGGCGCTCGAAGCTGCCGGGATCGGCACCGCCCCCTTCGTCTAACCTCACCCGTCCGGCAACGGCGCCGCACCGAAATTTGGAGGACCATCATGACCACACCACACCAGGCCGCTCCGGCCGCCGCCAAAAGGAACCTGCCGCCCGGCGCCCTCAAGGCCTACATCGCGAGCCTCACCGGCACMTCGCTGGAGTACTACGACTTTGCGATCTACTCGGTCGCCTCGGCCCTGATTTTTCCCAAGATCTTCTTCCCGGTAGGCGACGAGTTGGTGGGACTGCTGCTGTCCTTCTCGACCTTCGCCGTCGGCTATCTGGCCCGACCCATCGGCGGCGTGATCTTCGGCCGGCTCGGCGACCGGATCGGCCGCAAGCATGTCCTCGTTGTCACGCTGATGCTGATCGGCGTAGCCACAGTGCTCATCGGCGTGCTGCCTGACTACTCGGCCATCGGCGTCGCCGCCCCGGCCATCCTGGTGCTGCTGCGCCTGGCCCAGGGCATCGGCGTCGGCGGCGAATGGGGCGGAGCCGTCCTGCTCTCCAGCGAATTCGGGGATGCCCGGAAGCGCGGGTTCTGGTCCTCGGCCGCCCAGATCGGGCCACCGGCAGGCAACCTCATGGCCAACGGCGTCCTGGCCCTGCTCGCGGCGACCCTCAGCAACGAGGCCTTCCTGTCCTGGGGCTGGCGCGTGGCCTTCCTTGCCTCCGCACTGCTGGTGGTCTTCGGCCTCCTGATCCGGCTCCGGCTCGAAGAAACCCCGGTCTTCAAAGCCATCCAGGCCCACGGCGAAGCCCCCAAAGCACCGTTGAAGGAAGTCTTCACCAGGGAACCGCGCGCCCTGGTGGCGGCCGCCCTCTCGCGGATCTGCCCGGACGTGCTGTACTCCCTGTTCACCGTCTTCGTCGCCCTCTACGCCACCAAGCAGCTCGGGATGACCACCGGCAACGTCCTGGGCGCCATTCTGATCGGCTCGGCATTCCAGCTGGCCCTGATCCCGGCCGCCGGCGCGCTGACGGACCGGTTCAACCGGCGCCTCGTTTACGGCCTCGCCGCCGTCGCCACCGCCATCTACATTCCGCTCTTCTTCCTGATGATCCAGGGCAAATCGGTGGCTGTCCTGACCATCGGCGTCGTGATCGGCCTGGCCCTGCACGCATTTATGTACGGCCCGCAGGCCGCCTTCATCACCGAGCAGTTCCCCGCCCGGCTGCGCTACGCCGGCAGCTCGCTGGCCTACACCCTCGCCGGAGTGATTGGCGGCGCCATTGCCCCGCTGGTCTTCACCGCACTCTTCGCCGCCACCGGGAACTGGTTCCTGATCGCCGGCTACCTCGCGCTGTCCGCGGTAGTGACGGTGGTGGGACTGGCGATTGGCCGGAACCCGCAGTCCAGCGAGGAAGAGCGACTGCTGCAGGGTACGCGCGCCTAGGTGCGGGAAATGGCGGGGGTAATCATGGACGCAGGGATGGAGCCGGGGGTGGCGCGGGGGGCATCCGGGCACAAAGTGGAGTCGGTGCGGGCGGTGGGCACCCGCGCGGTGCTGGCCGAGCTGACCGGTACCGAGGGCGTACTGGCGCTGCAAGCGCTGCTTTTGGAGCACCCGCTGCCGGGCCAGGTGGACGTCCTGGCCGCAGCCCGGACCGTGATGGTCACGGCCGACTCGCCCTCCGCCGCCCGCCGGATCGGCGCGCAGCTGCTGCAGCTCGACCTCACCGATCCGGTGCAGCGCGATGGCAGCCTGGTTGTTATCGACACCGTGTACGACGGCGAGGACCTCACCGAAGTGGGGAAGCTGACCGGCCTTGGGGTCGATGGCGTGATCGCCGCACACACACGCCAGCAGTGGACCGTAGCCTTCGCCGGCTTCGCGCCCGGCTTCGGATACCTCGTGGGGGAGGACAACACTCTGGAGGTTCCGCGCCGCAGTTCGCCCCGAACCGCAGTGCCTGCAGGCTCCGTGGCGCTGGCCGGAACCTATTCGGCGGTCTACCCCCGCCGCTCGCCCGGGGGCTGGCAGCTGATCGGCCACACCTCCGCGCGGATGTGGGACCTCGACCGGGAGCAGCCTGCCCTCGCCGCCCCGGGTACGCGGATCCAGTTCCGGCCCGTCCGGGAGACCGTCCCGCTGGCGGCGGCTCCGCGGCCCGAGCGCGCCGAGTCGGAGGCAGGGGCCGGGCTCCGGATCGTCTCACCCGGCCTGCAGAGCCTGATCCAGGACCTCGGACGGCACGGCCACTCCGGCCTCGGCGTTTCCGCGTCGGGCGCCCTCGACCGGGCGTCACTGCGCCGCGCCAACAGGCTCGTTGGGAACACGCCGTCGGCCGCGGCGATCGAAACCGTGGCCGGCGGACTGAGGGTGCAAGCTGTCGGTGACCAGGTCCTGGCCGTCGCCGGGGCACCCTCCGAACTGGTCATCACCACACCGGACGTCTCGGAAGACGAGCCTGGCCGCCGCACCGTCCCGATGGCCGCCCCGTTTGTCCTGCTCGACGGCGAAACCCTCACCGTGGGTGTGCCGGAGGCAGGCTTCCGCAGCTACCTCGYAGTGCGGGGCGGGGTGGACGCAGCCCCGGTCCTCGGCAGCCGGTCCACCGACACCATGTCAGGGATCGGTCCCGACCCGCTGGCTGCCGGCGGCTTCCTCGCGGCCGGAAGCGGTGCCGAATCCGGCGTCGTCGGCGACCCCGAACTGCAGCCGGACTTTCCCGGCTCCGGGGTGACAGTCCTGGATGTCGTGCCGGGCCCGCGCGCGGACTGGTTCGATCAGGCGGCGCTGGATTCCCTGACCGGCCAGGAGTGGCAGGTCAAGCCGCAGTCCAACCGGGTGGGGATGCGCCTGGACGGGACTCCGCTTCAGCGCGCCCGCGACGGGGAACTGGCCAGCGAGGGGACCGTCTCCGGCGCCCTGCAGGTTCCGCCCGAAGGCCTGCCCGTTTTGTTCCTGGCCGACCATCCGATCACGGGCGGCTACCCGGTGATCGCCGTCGTCGTCGACTCGCAACTGGACCTCGCCGCGCAGGTGCCGATCGGTGGGACCATTCGCTTCAGGTGGGCGGACCGCACCGAGGTCCTTTGAGGGTTGGTCGGGGCTGGCGAGGGCGTGACGACTCGTGGGTCTTGGACCTGGTGCGACTGCGGAGGCCGTTGCCCGGCAGGCTTTGGCGCGCGTGCCGGAGGAGTCCCGGCCCCACCTCGGGACATGCCCGTCCCCGGGAGCACCCATCGGACATGCTCAACGTTCGCGCCGACCAATGGACATAACGCAACTATGTCCATCCTTGGGCTCGAAGACTGGGCATGTCCGTCTTTCTCGGTGCGCCCGGACGAGYATGTCCACTCCTGACGGGCACTGATGGGCATGTCCAGCGGCCTCGACTAACAACGAGCATGCCCATCCTTCGGGAAGATCGTCGTTGAGCATGCCCACGCTCGCGGACCACCATTGAGCATGTCCATTCCTGCTGACGTTCGATGCACATGCCCGTCGTCGCTGAAGTTAACCGACGAGCATGTCCATTCCTGACGACCACCGATGGGCATGTCGCCACGCCGCCCCCGTCGCACGCACGGCACACCCCACCGCCCCGCCACCCCCGCCCCGCCCCGCCGGGCAGTCCGGCCCTACCGGCTCCTTTGCGGCGGGTTCATAATCGCCGGTATCAACCCCGTACGGAGAATGGAGGCGGCAGCCATGTCTGTCTACACACTTGGAATCTGGCTGGTCCACCCGGGACGCGAGAACGATTTTGTGCAGGCCTGGCGCGATCTGGCACGGAAGACCCAGGAGGACTACCCCCACGCCAAGGCTGTGCTGATGCATGACCGGGATGTGCGGAACCGTTTCATCAGCACCGGCCCCTGGGAGTCATTGGAACAGATTGAGCAGTGGCGGGCGTCGGACACCTTTACGCAGGGCGTCGAGGCCATGCGGGAGATGCTCGAACACTTCGAGGCCCGCACCCTGGACGAGGCTGCCGGAATCGGCTGAGCTTACCCCGCGGTGAGGGCGTCGAGCACCGCGTCCAGCAGGACGTCGTCGCGCCCCCAGACCGGGTCGAAAACCTCGACATACCAGGACTCCGCGAGCACCAGGGCCAGCGATTCGTTGGCCTCGGCCGACCAGTCCTGGAGCTGGTCTGCCTCGATCGGGCTTTCGCTGGTGCCCAAAACCGTGACGATCTCCGTGTCCCGCAGCGTCACGGGGATTGAGGCGCGGCTCATCTCGCCCGGGGCGTGCCCCACGGTCACCAGCTCGGTCCGGGATGAGAGTTCCAGCAGGCGGCCGGCCGACTCCGGGGCGCAGTAGCCGGTGACATAAGCGCGCTGGGTGTTGCCGCCCTCGCGAAGGCCGGGCTGCGACTCCTTGGTGAACAGGCCGCTGCGGTTCAATACCGCGAGTTGGTCGGCGATCGGCTCCGTTTCCGCGTCGATGCCGGCGGTGAAAGTCCCCGGCTGGTACTGGCTCCTGCCCTCGAGCCAGCGCGCGGTCAGTTCCCCGGCCGCAGGGATGGTGGTGGCCTGCCGCCAGACCTGCCGGTCGGCGAGCAGCCTGCCAAAGCCGTCCCGTTCAGTTGTGTACTGGTCGTCCATGGGCCACTTCCACTTCCCGGCCACCGGAATGCTGCCGCAACAAAACCGCGAGCCGTTCGCAACTGAGTTTGAGGGCGGCAAGTTCCCGCTGGCCGTAATCGTCAATACTGCGGTGGATCCAGGAGGAGAGATCCGCCGCACCGTCCTCAACTTCATACTCGTGACTTAGCGTGACCACTGCAAGGCCGGCCTCGTCGTCGGCGCCGCGCGTCACTGCCAAGCCGCCGGCCAGCCGCACCAGCGGGGCCTCGGGCCGCGCCTGCTCAAAGAGGATCCGCAGCCGGCCCGGATCCAAGAGCCGGCGGCAGTGACTTGAACTGAGGGCGCCGTTCGCCACGACGGAGATCCTCAATTCGTGTTCCCACTCGTCGCCACTGACGTGCTCGGAATAGATGGTGAGACCATCCAGGTAGGGCCAGTGCGAGGCGTCGCGCAACACGCCGAAGACCAGGTCGCCGGGGGCGTCAATGGCCAGCTGATGCGTTGTCCCGCGCGTCGTCAGTGACACCTTGCGCCCCCCAATCGTCTGCC
Organism: Arthrobacter sp. 05L45_2; assembly: GCF_056397525.1. Lineage (NCBI taxonomy): Bacteria > Bacillati > Actinomycetota > Actinomycetes > Micrococcales > Micrococcaceae > Arthrobacter > Arthrobacter sp. 05L45_2. The sequence continues at coordinate 16,897 of NZ_JBFTNO010000018.1, forward strand.
GTCTTCTATGCAGGCTAGGCGAGGGCCGGGTCGGCGGCGCACAATTCCGTCCCCTCGCGTCACGCGGGGCAATCTTCGGTAACAGAACCGGAAGATCTTGCAACGGAACATGGCCGCCGCCCCGGTTGAGGAGGCCGCCAGGAAGGACGGCGAGCTGACCATCGCCGTCAGACCGTTCTCCGCGCCCGCTGGCGTTTACCAAGGAGTTACCCGCGGTGTTGGGCTGAGCCGGCAGAAAACCGGCTCTTGTGCTGCTAACTGAAAACGTTTACAGTATTGCAAAGCCGGCGTGATTGGATTCACAACCGGCTGTCCCACCCCGGCCGTGACGTGCCGGACCCGCCCAGCTGGCCGACTCAAAGGAGAGTGCACCCGTGGCGAACATCCATGACGTGGCAAAGCTCGCCGGCGTCTCCATTGCAAGCGTCTCCCGCATGCTCGCGGGGGAAAACGTCCGGAGCGCCGACGCCATCCGGCAGGCCATCGCCGATCTCGGGTACCGGCCGAACGCCAGCGCCCGCGGCCTGCGCCTGGGCAAGCACCACAGCATTGCCGTCATTGTTCCTGATATCTCCAACCCCTACTTCGCTACCCTGGTCCGGGGCATCGAGGAAAGGGCCATGACACAGGGGTTCCGGATCATCGTTGCCAGCAGCGATGAGCAGTCCAGCGCCGAAGCGGAACTGCTGGGAAACCTCGTGGAGGCGGTCGACGCCGTTGCGATCGTTCCGGCCGAGGAGGGCGAGAACACGCGCAGTATGCTCTCCGGCCTCAACAAGCCGGTGGTCCTCATCGACCGCACCGTGGGCGAGGACCCCGGCTTTGACCTGGTCCACGTCGACAACGCCAGCGGCGCCAAGGCAGCCGCGGAATACTTCCTGTCCCTGGGGCACCGCCGGTTCGGCATCATCAGCGGCCGCCAGGACACCGTCCCCGGACGTGTCCGGCACGAAGTCTTCCTGCAGACCCTGGCCGACGCCGGCATCCAGGTGCCCGCGGAGGCCATCAAGATCGGGGAGTTCAGCCGCGACTTCGGCCGCCGCGCCGCCCAGGAACTGATCGAGGACCCCACCGGAATCACCGCCCTCTTCGTGGGAAACAACACCATGGCCCAGGGCGCCCTGCTCTCGCTGCACGCGGCCGGCGTTTCCATTCCCGGGCAGCTGTCCTTCCTTTGCTTTGACGATTTCGACCTGGCGGAGCTCCTCCCGGCGCCGGTCACCGTCATCTCACGGCCCGCCATCGCCGAGGGCCATGCCGCCGCAGACCTGCTGCTCGCCCGGATCGAACACTTCGGCAGACCCATCCAGCCCCCGCTGGAGCACAAGGTCCTTCCGGTGAGCCTGACCATCCGGCAGTCCTGCGCCGCTCCGCCCTCCCACTGACACCCCACCTGACCCCTGCTTAAGGAATCCCATGACAACAACTGCGCCCGGAAACGGGAACGTACTGGTGATCGGCAGCATCACCTGCGACCTGACCAGCTTCAGTGACCGCCTGCCGCAGCCAGGCGAAACGGTGCTCGGCAACTCGTTCACAATGGTGCTCGGCGGCAAGGGCGCCAACCAGGCACTGGCTGCGGCACGCGCCGGAAGCCAGGTCTCGCTGGTCGGCAGTGTCGGAAACGACGGCTTCAGCGAGCTGGTCCTCGGAACGCTGGCCGAGGAACGCATCGAYACCTCCAACGTCCTCCGCACCGAAGGCCCCACCGGCATCGCACACATCCGCGTGGACTCCTCGGCCGAAAACGACATCGTGATGATCCCGCTCGCCAACTCCCGGCTCAGCCCCGCGCACATCCGGGAAACCCTCGAGCAGCCCGGACAGCAGTCCGCAGTCGCCCTGATCCAGCTGGAGATCCCGCACGAATCGGCGCTCGAAGCTGCGCGCGGATGCAAGGCCCGCGGCATCACCGTCATCCTGGACCCCGCCCCGGCGCCGGCGGCAGGGCTCGACCCGGACTTCTGGCAGCACGTTGACATCGTCACGCCGAATGAGACCGAAGCCAGGCTGATCACCGGCATCGAGGTCACGGACCACGCATCCGCCACGGCGGCCGGCCGGTGGTTCACGGACCGCGGCGTGCACCGTGCAGTCATCACGCTGGCCGGCGCGGGCGCCGTCGTCGTCGAACGGACCGGCGCCGTCAGCACCACGGTCACCGTGCAGGAACCCTTCCGGGTTACCGCCGTGGACACGACGGCGGCCGGCGACGCCTTCGCCGGTGTCCTGGGCAGCGCCCTGGCCGAGGGTCTGGACTGGGACGACGCCCTCCGGCGCGCCATGGCCGGCGGCGCGCTGGCCGTCACCGTGGCCGGAGCCAGTCCCAGCCTTCCCCGGCGCGAAGCCATCGACACCTTCCTCGCCGGGCAGGCCGCCGCCGCCCGCTAGCCGGCGCGACCACCCCACCAACGTCCCATCCCTCTACAACGCAGTGGAGCAACCATGCGCAAAAACAGCGGTACCCTCAACGCATCCCTCGCCCGGGTCATCTCGGAACTGGGTCATACCGACGAACTGGTGGTCACTGACGCCGGCCTGCCCATCCCGGCCGGAGTGGAACGGATCGACCTGGCTTTGACAGCCAACGTCCCGCGGTTCCTTGAATGCCTGGACGTCGTCCTGGCCGAAGTCGAGGCGGAAGGGGCCATTGCGGCCTCGGAAATCGCCGAGCACAGCCCCGAGCTCCTCGCGGCCCTCACGGAACGGCTCGAAAGCCACGGAATCCCACTGGAACTGGTCCCGCACACGGACTTCAAGCAGCGGACCAGGAACTCCAAGGCCGCCGTCCGCTCCGGCGAGTTCACCTCCTACGCCAACGTCATCCTCATCGCCGGGGTGGTGTACTGACATGACTCTCACCCTCAGCGGCATCACCAAATCCTTCGGCCCCAACCGGGTACTGCGCGGTGTGGACCTCACCATTGAACCGGGCGAGATTGTCTCCCTCGTTGGGGAGAACGGGGCAGGGAAGTCCACCCTGACCCGGATCATCGCCGGCGCCTACCAGCCCGATTCCGGCGAAATCACCATCGACGGCCAGGCGCGGAAATTCGGCGGTCCGCAGGACGCCATGGCGGCCGGTATCCAGGTCATCTACCAGGAACTTAAGAACAACCTGTTCCCGCAGCTGGACGTCGCCTCGAACATCTTCGCCCATGACGGCACCGGCGAGTTCGGGAAGCTGTTCGTCAACAAGGACAAGATGCACGCCCGCGCCGCCGAGTTGCTCAGCCAGGTGGGGATCGACGTCGACACCCGGCGTCCGGTGGGGAGCCTCAGCTTCGGCCAGCAACAGCTTGTGCAGCTGGCCCGCTGCCTCAACCACTCAGTGAAGCTGCTCATCCTCGACGAACCCACGGCGGCCCTCGATGACCGCGAATCCGAGCTCTTGTTCGCGCAGGTGCGCAAGATCCAGGCCRCCGGCGTGGCCGTGATTTACATCAGCCACCGCCTCCCGGAGGTCTTCGCGCTGTCCGACCGGATTGTTGTGATGCGGGACGGCCGCGTGTCCAAAACCGGCACCGCCGCGGAACTGACCGAGGCCGCCGTCGTGGCAGCCATGGTGGGCGGCGAAGTGGAGAACTTCTATCCGAAGGAGCACCACGGAACCGAGCGGGTCCGGCTGGACGTCCGGGACCTCGAAGCCGCCGGCGTCAACGGTGTCTCCTTCCAGGTCCGGGCCGGCGAGGTCCTCGGCATCGGCGGCGTGATGGGCAGCGGAAAAGGCGAGGTCCTGCGTGCCCTGTTTGGACTGGTCAACGCGGCGGGCACCGTCAGCATCGACGGCAAGCCGCTGAGCCTGGCCTCGCCCCGGCACGCCATCAGCGCCGGTGTGGCCTACCTGACCCCGGACCGCCAGGCGGAGGGCCTGACCCTGGCGCAGCCCATTTCGCACAACGAATCCCTGGCTACCCTCGGTGCCATCACCCGGAACGGGATCGTGGCGCTGAAACGGGAGCGGGAGCGGTGCCAGGAGATCTCGACCCGGCTGAGCGTCAAATGCAACACCATCGATGACCCCGTCGGAACCCTGTCCGGTGGCAACCAGCAGAAGGTGCTGCTCGCCCGCTGCCTRCTGGGCAACCCTGCCATCCTCCTGATGGAAGAGCCCACCCGCGGCGTTGATGTGGGCGCCAAGGCCGAGATCTACTCCATCATCAATGACGTCGCCGCCCAGGGCGTCGCCGTCGTCCTTGTCTCATCAGACCTTCCCGAACTAGTCGAAATGTCGGACCGGGTGCTGGTCATGCGCGGAGGCAGCATCAACGCTGAACTGGCCTCCGACGCCCTCACCCAGCAGTCCGTCCTGGAACACGCAATGGAGACCGTATCCCGATGAAAAAAATATCCCTCTTCAACGACCAGCTGCGTGCGGTCTGGATGCTCGCGTTCGTAGCGATCGCCCTGGTCTTCGCCACACCGCTGTTCCTGCAGCCGTCCAACATGCTCAACGTCCTCCTCACCGCAGCCGTTGTGGCCCTGATCGCCGCCGGCCAGACATACGTGATCATCCTTGCGGAGATTGACCTTTCCGTCGGTGCGGTCCTCGGCTTCACCGCGATCACCACCGCCAGCGTTATCAGCCAGTACGGTGTGGTGGCCGGTCTGGCCGCGGGCCTCGCGGTCGGCGCCCTGGCGGGCCTGATCAACGGCCTGCTGGTCACCAAGGCCAAGATGCCCTCGTTCATCGCGACCCTGGCAACCATGTCCATCTTCGCCGGGCTTACCTTGCAGTTCTCCCAGGGCAACCCGGTCAAGGTGACCAGTGACGCGTTCCTGGCCCTCGGCCAAGGCAGCCTCCTGGGAATCCCCACTCCGATCTGGATCATGCTGGTCCTTGGCGTGCTGTTCGGCTACATCCTGGCCCGCACCCGCTACGGCCGGGAACTGTACGCCACCGGCGATAACGCCGACGCCGCCCGCCTCGCCGGCATCAGCACGGACCGGGTCAAGATCACGGCCTTTATGATCTCCGGTGTCCTCGCCGCGACCGCCGGCTTTATCCTTACYGCCCGTCTTGGAACCGCGCAGCCCACCGCGGGCACCGGCCTGGAACTCGCCGCCATCGCCGCGGTGATCATCGGCGGCACCAGCCTCTCCGGCGGCCGCGGCGCCCTGCTCGGCACCCTCGTCGGCGCGGTCCTGTTGGCGATGATCGATAATGGGCTGAACCTGCTCAACGTTTCCCCGTTCCTGCAGAGCGTCGTCAAGGGCGCCGTGATCCTGCTGGCCGTCTTCGTGGACCGGAACTCGGGAGTGCTGATGCGCATCTTCCGCGCAGGCCCGGCGAAGACGGGCACGACGACGGCGGCGTCCGCTGCGGACACCGGCTCGCCCGCGCCGCTCCTCCCGAAGGTCGCCATGCTCGCCGTCGTCGGCCTCCTGGTGGTCGGAGCCGGGGTCACCACCGCTTTCCGCTCGGCGGACAACGGCGGCGGGGACAACCGCGCGAAGAGCGCCACCCTGGTCATCTCGACGCTGAACAATCCGTTCTTCGTCTCCGTGGGCGACGGCGCCAAGGACCAGGCCGCGAAGCTCGGCGTCAACCTCGACGTGCAGAACGCCAACAACAACGACACCGCATCGCTGAACCAGGCCACCACCGCGCTGGTCAAGAAGCCCGGGGTCCTGCTCCTCGACCCGACCTCCAGCGAAGCCGGCGGCTCGATCACGGTCAAGGCCAACCAGGCCAATGTGCCGGTGGTCGCCTTTGACCGGGCACCCGATCAGGGCAAACTGGCCGCGTTCATCGGCTACGACGCAGTCCAGGCCGGCAAGAACGGCGCAAAGGCACTCTGCGAGGCCGTCGGCGGAACCGGCAAAGTCGCCGAGCTGCAGGGCCTCCTTGGCACGAGCGTTGCACGGGACCGGTCCGCCGGGTTCAAAGCCGGCATGAAGGAATGCCCGGGCGTGCAGGTTGTCGCCGTGCAGTCAGCGGACTTCGATCGCGGCAAGGCCCTGGATGTGACCACCAACATCCTCCAGGCCAACCCCGGCATCACCGGCATCTACGGCGCGAACGATGAAATGGCACTCGGGGCGGTGGCCGCCGTGAAGTCGCGCGGCCTGCTGTCCTCGATCAAGATCGTGGGCAATGACGGCATCGGCGACGCCCTCGCCGCCGTCAAGAGCGGCGAGATGTACGCCACGAACGCCGAGTCCCCGTTTGCCCTCGGCCAGGAGGTCGTAAAGATCGGCCACGCCGTGGCCAGCGGCGAGAAGGTCGAGGAATCCCGGGTCCTGCAGGGCAAGCTCGTTACCCGCAGCGGCGTCGACGGGTTCTGCTCGTACCTGCGCGGCATCGGCGACACCGCCACCTGCAAGTAGCCCCACCTCCGAGGAGAATCATGACTGACCTGAATGCGTCGCTGGATGCGTCCGGCCTGGCCGCGATCGTGGACCACACCTTCCTGCAATCCACCGGAACCCGCGCCGAAGCAGCGGAGGCGGCCGCCGAGGCCGCGCGGTTGGGGGCTTACTCGGTCTGCGTCTCGCCGTCGATGCTCCCGCTGCCCGGCACCGCCGCCACCCGCGTCACCGCGGTGTGCGGCTTCCCGTCTGGCAAGCACCACAGCAGCGTCAAGGCGGCCGAGGCCGGCGAGGCGGTGCGCAACGGCGCGGACGAGATCGACATGGTCATCGACGTCGGGGCCGTCCGGGCCGGTGACTACGACGCCGTCGCACAGGATATCCGGGCTGTACGGGAGGCCGTGCCTGCGCCAACGGTGCTGAAGGTCATCCTGGAAACAGCCGCACTGACCGATGAGCAGATCATCCGCTGCTGCGAGGCCGCCGAAGCCAGCGGGGCGGACTTCGTCAAGACCTCCACGGGCTTCCACCTCGACGGCGGGGCCACCACCCATGCCGTCGAGCTGATGGCACGAACAGTGGCTCCGCGCCTGGGCGTAAAAGCCTCCGGCGGCATCCGGGACTGGGCTGCTGCGCAGGCCATGGTCGCGGCCGGCGCCACCCGGCTGGGGCTCTCCGGAACCGCCGAGGTCCTCGGCGGCGGCCGCAGCACCGGGTACTAGGCCGGCGCCTGGCCCGGTGCTACGCGTCCTGCAGCGGGCGCCGGGCCAGCCACGCGGCCACAATCGCGCCGGAGATGTTGTGCCACAGCGAGAAGACGGCGGACGGCAGCGCGGCCAGCGGGCTGAAATGTGCCGTCGCCAGGGTGGCTGCCAGCCCCGAGTTCTGCATTCCCACCTCGAAGGCGAGGGCGCGGCGCGCCTTGTCGTCGAGGCGGCCGAGCTTGCCGGCCAGGTAGCCCAGGCCGAGGCCGAAGCCGTTGTGCAGCACAACGGCCAGGAAGACGATGCCGCCGGCGGCGACGATCTTGTTGGCGCTGCCGGCCACCACGACCGCCACGATCAGCGAAATCACGACGGCGGACGCCCACGGCAGGGCGGGGAGGACCTTGGCGACGACCTTCTTCAGGAACAGCCGGGCCAACAGGCCGGCGACCACGGGCAGCAGGACGGTCTTGACGATGTCCAGGACCATCCCGGCGGCGTCGATCTGCAGGTACGATCCGGCGAGGAAGAGCACCAGCAGCGGCGTGACGATCGGCGCCAGGAGCGTGGAGACGGACGCGACCGCCACGGACAGGGCGACGTCGCCCTTGGCAAGGAAGGCCATGACGTTCGACGCGGTGCCGGACGGCGCGCAGCCCACCAGGATCAGCCCGACAGCGAGCTCCGGCTCGAGGTGCAGCGCTTGCGCGATCAGCCACCCGGCGCCGGGCATGATCACGTAGTGCGCCACGATGCCCAGCACCACGGCCCAGGGGCGCCGGGCGACCGAGGCGAAGTCGGGCGGGGTGAGGGTCAGGCCCATGCAGAACATGATGATGCCGAGCAGGTACGGCACGCTCGGCGCCAGCGGTTTGAAGGCCCCCGGAAGCAGGAAACCGGCGACCCCGGCGACCACCACGAGCAGCGGGAAAATGGTGACCGCAATGCGGGCGATTCTGGCCTCGGCGGCGAGGGCGGCGTTCGCCGGGCCGTCCGCGTCAGTGCGGGGCTCCGGCGCGGACTGAGATGATTTGGTTGCCTCAAGCATCCAAGCATGGTGCCACCGGCGGCGTGCCCGGAGCCAGTTCGTGACTGCCCGGGCGGGATTATGTCAGACTTTTGACCTAGCCGGGCGACGGGGCGCTRCGTGCCCGGCTGTAGTCTTGAACCCGCCGGCATGCCCCCTTGCAGGCATTTCCTGAGCGCACTTTAGAGACCCGCCGCGACGCCGGTCGACGCGCTTCCCCCTCAAACCTTCGGCGCGGTGCTGCGTCCCTCCCAGCCAGAACGGAGCCAGTCGTGGCCGCCCTACCCGCCGTATTGACCCCCGAGTTAACCCCCGAGCAACGCCAGTCGGTCCGGGGCGCCCTGCTGTCCCCGCGGCGGCTGAAGACCGAAGTCCTGGGCGGCCTGGTCGTGGCCCTGGCCCTGATCCCGGAGGCGATTGCCTTTTCGGTCATCGCCGGCGTCGATCCGCGGATCGGCCTGTTCGCGTCCTTCACCATGGCAGTCACCATCGCCATCGTGGGCGGGCGTCCCGCAATGATCTCGGCTGCCACCGGCGCCGTGGCCCTTGTCACCGCCCCGCTGGTGAAGTCCCACGGCGTCGATTACCTCGTCGCCGCCGTGATCCTGGCCGGCCTGTTCCAAGTAGTCCTGGGGCTCGCCGGCGTGGCCAGGCTGATGCGCTTCATTCCGCGCTCGGTCATGGTGGGCTTTGTGAACGCGCTGGCGATCCTGATCTTTATGTCCCAGGTGCCGGAACTGCTGGGTGTCCCGTGGCTGGTGTACCCGCTGACGGCGCTCGGCCTGGGTATTGTTTTTGGCCTGCCCCGGCTGACGAGGGCAGTACCCGCACCGCTCGTGGCCATCGTGGTGCTGACGCTGATCACGGTCCTTGCCGGCATCACGGTTCCCACGGTGGGCGACAAGGGCGAGCTCCCGGACTCCTTGCCGGCGCTGTTGCTCCCCGACGTTCCGTTCACC